>NZ_JBVVQQ010000001.1:316392-577041 GCF_055811135.1 Mesorhizobium sp. WSM4817
GCGACCTATCGTGATTGGTGTGACGGAGCGGCCCTACGGAATCCCATTCCCCGTCTGGCCAATGGATTGGCACGATCTATCTTCTTTCAGACTGCAAACGGCTGGAAAAGAAGATAGGCTGACAGCCTGCCCAAGGCGGTCGCTTGACCATGGAGCATCAGCATGAGCGTGCACAAGATCGCCCTCCCGGACAGGGCAATGTCCCGCCTGCGTCCGCCCTATGCATCGGTTCTCGACCTGATCGGGCAGACGCCGGTTGTCGAGCTGACCAAATTCGACATCGGCAAGTGCCGGCTGTTCATCAAGCTCGAAAGCCAGAATCCCGGCGGCTCGATCAAGGACCGCATTGCGCTGTCGATGATCGCCGACGCCGAAAAACAGGGCAAGCTGAAGCGCGGCGGCACCATTGTCGAGGCGACCGCCGGCAACACCGGCCTTGGCCTCGCCCAGGTCGGCATTCCAAAAGGCTATCGCATCATCCTGGTCGTGCCCGACAAGATGTCGCGCGAAAAGATCCAGCATCTGCGGGCGCTCGGCGCCGAAGTGCGCATGACCCGTTCCGATGTCGGCAAGGGCCACGCCGAATACTATCAGGACATGGCCGAAAAGATCGCCGCCGAGCTGCCCGGCGCCTTCTATGCCAACCAGTTCGCCAATCCGGCCAATCCGGACGCCCATGAAACCACGACCGGTCCGGAGATCTATTCGCAGCTCGACGGTGACGTCGATGCAGTGGTCGTCGGCGTCGGCTCGGGCGGCACGCTGACCGGGCTTGGCCGCTATTTCGCAAAAATCTCGCCGAAGACCGAGATGATTCTCGCCGATCCGGTCGGTTCGGTGCTGGCGCCCCTGATCAAGACCGGCAAGATGCAAGAGGCCGGCAGCTGGACGGTGGAGGGCATCGGCGAG
This sequence comes from Mesorhizobium sp. WSM4817, assembly GCF_055811135.1. NCBI lineage: Bacteria > Pseudomonadati > Pseudomonadota > Alphaproteobacteria > Hyphomicrobiales > Phyllobacteriaceae > Mesorhizobium > Mesorhizobium sp. WSM4817. The sequence continues at coordinate 317,302 of NZ_JBVVQQ010000001.1, forward strand.
GATTTCGTCCCGCCCAATGCCGATCTGTCGCTGGTCAAGAAGGCCTACTCGATCACCGACAAGCAAAGCATGCTGGCGGTGCGCGACCTGCTTTCCAAGGAGGGCATCCTCGCCGGCTCGTCGTCCGGCACGCTGCTTTCGACAGCGCTGCGCTATTGCCGCGAGCAGACCGTACCGAAGCGGGTCGTCACCTTCGTCTGCGACAGCGGCAACAAATATCTGTCGAAAGTGTTCGACGATTTCTGGCTGATCGAGCAGGGCCTCGCCGAGCACGAGCAGCATGGCGATCTGCGCGACCTGGTGATGCGCACGCACCGCACCGGCGACATCGTGGCTGTCGGCCCGGACGAAAGCCTGCTCAACGCCTATGGCCGCATGCGCCGTTCGGATGTCTCGCAACTGCCGGTGCTGGACGACGGCAAGCTCGTCGGCATCGTCGACGAAAGCGATATCCTCGCCCACGTCGAAGGCCCCTATGACAGCCGCTGGGACCGTTTCAAGGCCCCGGTGCGCACGGCGATGACCGCCAATCTGCACACGCTGCAGGCCAGCCAGACGCTGGACGCGCTGCTGCCGGTGTTCGACCGCAACGAGGTCGCCATCGTCTTCGACGGCGACGAATTCATCGGCCTGATTACCCGCATCGACCTGATCAACCATCTGAGGCGCCGCGCAAGATGACCATCAAAGCCACCGTTTCGGGCAGCAACCGCCTGGCCTTCTCGACGCGCACCATCCATGGCGGCCAGAGCCACGACCCGACGACCGGCGCGGTGATGGTGCCGATCTATGCGACCTCGACCTATGGCCAGCAGAGCCCGGGCGTGCACAAGGGTTTTGAATACGCGCGCAGCCAGAACCCGACCCGCTTTGCCTTCGAGCGCGCGGTGGCCGATCTCGAAAGCGGCGCAGCCGCCTTCGCTTTCGCCTCGGGGCTGGCAGCGATCGCCACGATTTTCGAACTGCTCGATTCCGGCGCCCATGTCGTCGCCACCGACGATATCTATGGCGGCACGTTCCGGCTGCTCGAGCGGGTGCGCAAGCGCTCGGCCAATCTCCAGGTCGACTTCGTCGACTTCACCGATCTGGCCGCGGTCGAAGCGGCGATCCGCCCGGAAACCAGGCTGCTCTGGGTCGAGACGCCGACCAATCCGCTGCTGCGCGTCGTCGATCTCGAAGCGGTCGCAGCCCTGGCCAGGCGCAAAGGCGTGCTTTCGGTCGCCGACAACACTTTTTGCAGCCCCTATCTGCAGCGGCCGCTGGAGCTCGGCATCGACATAGCGGTGCATTCGACGACGAAATACCTCAACGGCCATTCCGACATGGTCGGCGGCGTCGCCGTGGTCGGCGACAACAAGGATCTCGCCGACCGGCTGAAATTCCTGCAGAACGCCATCGGCGCCATTTCCGGACCGTTCGACAGTTTTCTGGCGCTGCGCGGCCTCAAGACGCTGGCGCTGAGGATGGAGCGCCATTCGTCGAACGGCCAGAAGATCGCGCACTGGCTGGAAAGCCGTCCCGACATCCGCCGCGTCCTCTATCCCGGTCTCCCCAGCCACCCGCAGCACGCCATCGCCAGGCGGCAGATGCACGCCTTCGGCGGCATGATCACGGTCGAGCTCGACCGCGACCTCGCCGGCACCAAACGCTTCCTCGAACACACGCAACTGTTCACGCTGGCCGAAAGCCTCGGCGGCGTCGAAAGCCTGATCGAGCACCCGGCGCTGATGACACATGGCTCGATCCCGGCCGGGAAGCGGGCCGAGATCGGGATTTCCGATTCGCTGGTGCGGTTGTCGGCCGGGATCGAGGACGGCGACGATCTGATCGCGGATCTGGATCAGGCGCTGGCGAGTTGAAGGGGGGTCCGTGCCCTGTTGGATAGTGGCGTCAGTTTGAAATTTCCCGGCTGACTGGCGCATCCAACTGTGAATTGACAAAGGCGACGTACCCTCGCTTTGCTATCGGGGCAACCTGGAGGGAAAGTCATGGCTTACTCGTATCGTTGCAGGGATTATCCGGGAAACGAGGCCTGTCCAGCGATGTTCACGGCAGAGACCGAGGCGGAAGTGATGAAGCATGTCGAGCTTCACGGCGCGATCGCTCACGGGGAAGACCCGAAGCAATGGTCGCCGGAAGACCGTAAACAGGTCAAGAAGCTAATTTTAGCGACCTAAACTCGCTTCTTATACGGGCCGCGCAGTGCGACCGTCACTATCTCCAATGCTACGGCAAGCATTTAGGAGTTCGGCCGATAGGCGACCACGCCTAGGCGCGATGGAATTTTCAAACTGACCCAACCGCCCGTTGACCTGAGTGGCATCCGGCGGAATTGTGGCCTTCCCTGCAATTGCCCACAGGCACGGTTGAAGTCATGACTACTCGAGAGCGAGACCAGCCGACGGCAAACGACGCCCCGCTCACCTTCGCGGTGCTGGTCTTCCCCGGCTTTCCGATGATGGCGTTCAGTTCGGTCATCGAGCCGTTGCGCGCGGCCAACGTGCTGGCCAAGAAAGAATGCTACCGCTGGATCATCGTCGGCGCCGCTGAAGGCCCGGTCGCGGCCTCGAACGGGGTCGTCATCCAGCCCGGCTTTTTCGCCGGCGATGCGCCGAAGGTCGACCGCATCGTCGTCTGCTCGGGCGGCGATGCCGATCATCTCGTGGCCGAAGACGCGGTGAGCTGGATCCGCAGGAGCCTGCGCGGCGGCGCCCATATCGGCGCGGTGGCGGACGCCGCCTTCTTTTTGGCCCGCGCCGGCCTGCTCGACGGCCATGCCTGCACCTTGCACTGGACCAGCCAGGCGGCGTTCACCGAGGCGTTTCCGGACATCGAGCTCAGGCGCGATCTCTACGTGATCGACCGCAAGCGCTTCACCTCGGCCGGCGGCGTCGGCAGCCTCGACATGATGCTGGAGATCATCACATCAGACTATGGCGCCGAACTCGCGGCCGGCGTCGCCGAATGGTTCGTGCACAGCCCGCTGCGCTCCAGCGTCGACCGCAAGCTGATGCCGCTGCGGTTACGCACCGGCGTCCAGAACGAACTGGTGCTGTCGGCCATCGCCATCATGGAGGATGCGGTGGAGGAGCGGCTCGGCATGGCGGCGCTGGCGGAAAAGCTCGGCGTCTCCTCCGACAAGCTCGAACGCAACTTCCGCTCCGAGCTGGCCATCTCGCCCAACGGCTATTACCGCCGCCTGCGGCTGAAGCGCGCCGCCGACCTCCTGGCGCATTCGACGCTGATGGTGCGCGACGTGGCGCTGGCCTGCGGTTTTGCTTCGATGTCGAGCTTTGCGCGGGCGTTTCGGGAGGAGCATGGGCATGCGCCGAAGGTGGCGCGGAGGCATTAGGCGTCCGCGCGCTGACGCGGCGCAACGACGGCGGGACAGCGCCCCCCTCTGGCCTGCCGGCCATCTCCCCCACTTGGGGGGAGATCGGCTGTCATCGCTGATTTCGCCGATCGCCAACGTTACAGGAATGAGCGGAACGCCGAAGCTGCCAATCTCCCCCCAAGTGGGGGAGATGTCCGGCAGGACAGAGGGGGCGCCGTAGAGCATCACGGAACGGCTTCAAGCGGTATCCGGCACAACATCTGCGGGATTCCGCACAGCCTCTTCGCGGTGCACCGCTATGTTCAGGGCTTCCAGGAGGCACCCATGAGCATTGTCGTGTTCGACCCCGACAGCACTGAGGACGTCGACTTCAAGAACCGCATGCGCCACCCGGCGGCGGCGGATCCGGCCGGCGGCATGTGGCTGTCCGACACCGAGCCGTCCTTCATCGATGCGGACGCGCTGCGCAAAGGCCGGCTGGCGAAGCTGCGTGCCTGGATGCGCGAGGCCGGCTATGGCGGCGTCGTGCTGTTCGACCCCTACAACCAGCGCTACGCCACCGGCTCGCGCAACATGTTCGGTTATTTTCTGCGCAACTCGACGCGCTACTTCTTCATCCCGACCGAAGGGCCGATCGTGCTGTTCGAATATCCGCAGAGCTATCATGTCTCGATGGTGCTCGACACCATCGACGAGGCGCGGCCGTCCAAGCTGGTGTGGTCTTCGGTGTCGGGCCGCGACGACGAGACCGCCGGCCTCTTCGCCGACGAGATCACTGAGCTGCTCAAGGTACATGGCGGCGGCTCGATGAAGCTCGGCCTCGACCGCTGCGGCCATCTGCAGGCGCTGTCGCTGGAAAAGCGCGGCTGCGAGGTCCGGGATTGCCAGGGCGAGATCCTCGCCGTGCGGGCGGTCAAGACGCCCGAAGAGGTAAAATGCCTGCAGGTATCGATGGCCGGCGCCGAGGCGGCCGTCTATGCGGTGCGCGAGGCGATCAAGCCCGGCGTGTCCGAGAACGACCTGTTCGCCATCATGTATCACGAGGTGATCCGCCAGGGCGGCGAGTTCATCGAAACCCGGCTCTTGACCTCGGGCCAGCGCACCAATCCGTGGTTCAACGAAGCCAGCGGCCGCAAGATCAGGCCGGGCGAACTTTTGGCGCTGGATACCGATACGATCGGCTGCTACGGCTATTATTCGGACTTCTCGCGCACCTTCCGCTGCGGGCCGGGCAAGCCGACGGATTATCAGAAATCGCTCTACCGCATGGCCCACGACCAGGTTCAGCACAACATCTCGATCGTCAGGCCGGGCATGGCGTTTCGCGAAATTGCCGAAAAGGCCTGGAAGATCCCGGACCGCTTCGTCGACCAGCGCTACACGTCTGTCATGCACGGCGTCGGCATGCATGGCGAGACGCCGTTCATCGCGCACGCCATGGACTACGAGACTTATGGCCGCGACGGTTTTGTCGTGCCCGGCATGGTGGTCAGCGTCGAGAGCTATATCGGCGAGAAAGGCGGACGCGAGGGCGTCAAGCTCGAGGACGAGATCCTGGTCACCGAAACCGGCACCGAGCTTCTGTCGCGCTTTCCCTATGAGGACGACTTTCTGGAGAAAGAAGTTTGATCCCAGCATCCACCACCAATCGAGGTGCGGTATCGCAAATCGTCGGGACTAACCGCAGCGCTCATGCTTTCGTTCAGGTGTCCGCATGAAGGGCCCGGTCTCGATCAGACGCGGCACGGTGGCCGCGGTGTTCGTCGACCTCCAGGAGGAGCACCGGCAGGACAAGCGCTATCTGGTCGAGGGTTTTGCCGACATCCTCGCCAACGTCCAGCGCCTGCAGGCGGCGGCACGGGCCAACGATGTGCTGCTCTACCATTCGGCCTATATCGTCGATCTCACCAGGGAGGCGCGGCGGTTCCATCCGGTCGATGCCAATGGCAGGTCGGCCTTCTCCGACAAGGACGATCCGCTGACGGCGATCTGTCCGGAAGTGGCGCCGGTCGCCGGCGAGATGATGCTGGTCAAAACCGAGGCCAGCGCCTTCGGTGCGGGCCCTGCCGCCGGCCGGCTCAAGGCCGAAGGCATCGAGTGGCTGGTCGTTGCCGGCGTATGGACCGAGGCCTGCATCGACGCCACCGTCAGGGATGCGGTGTCATCGGGCTTTCGCGTGCTGCTGGTCAAGGATGCCTGCGGCAGCGGCAGCACGGCGATGCACCAGACCGCCATCCTCAACCTTGCCAACCGGCTCTATGGCGGCGCCGTCACCACAACCGAGGGCGCCTGCCGATTGATGGCAGGCGAGACGGTCGATGCGTGGCAGGTCGTGGGCTCGGTGCCTTTGCGCTTCACCTATGAAAACGCCGCCCGGCTCTACGACGAACTCTGAACCAGGAAGGCTGGCGATCCTTGGCGCCCCCCTCTGTCCTGCCCTCCCTGCCAAAACTTGGCATCTCCCCCACGAGGGGGGAGATTGGCAGTTTCGGCGCTGCGCTCCTGCTGCGATGTTGGAAATTGGCGAAAGCCGGGACGACAGCCGATCTCCCCCCAAGTGGGGGAGATGCCCGGTAGGGCAGAGGGGCGCTGTCCCGCCGGCGTCTCGAAAGGTTCTGCGCCGCAGTAGCGCAAGCTTCTGCGGAACAGCGCGCAACGCCTGCGGAAACCCGAACACTTCCCCGCTGAATCCCGCACTATCATCGCCTATGGCCAAGGGCGCCCCGCGCCCCCCAACCCCCCCCCGCAACCGGCGGCCCGGGGCCCCCACGGGGGGTTGGGACATTTAATTTATTGTGTCCCCCAAAGCCCAGCAAACCCACGCCCCCCCCCCCCCCCCCCCCCCCCCCCCCCCCCCCCCTCCCCCCCCCCCCCCCCCGCCCCCCCCCCCCCCCCCCCCCCCCCCCCCGCGGGGGGGGCCGGGCCCCCGACAGGGAGGATTCGACGATGAAGTTGATGCTGACCGACAGAGCGCTGCATCCGCAGGCCGAGCCCGCCGCCGACGGTTTTAAGAAAGGCAGCATGAACCGGCGCGAATATCTCGCCACCATGGCAGCACTCGGCGTCAGCGTCGCCGGCGCGCTGGCGCTTGTCGGTCTCGCGCCTTCCCCGGCCAGGGCGCAGGAGCCGAAGCGCGGCGGCGTCTTGCGCGTCGCCATGAACGTCAAGGGCTGGAAGGACCCGCGCACCTTCGACGGCGTCGAAATGTCCAATGTCGCCCGCCACTGCAACGAATATCTGGTGCGCTGGAACCGCGATTTCACCTTCGAGCCGTGGCTGCTCGAGAGTTGGGAGACCAGCGACGACGCCCGCGTGCTGACGCTGCACGTCCGCAAGGGCATCACCTGGTCGAACGGCGACACTTTCAACGCCGACGATGTCGTCCACAATCTGACGCGCTGGTGCGACGCCGGCGTCGCCGGCAATTCGGTCGCCGAGCGGATGGGGGCGCTGGTCGACGCCGCCACCAAGAAGCCGATCGACGGCGGCATCGAGCGTGTCGACGACTTTACCGTCCGGCTCAATCTGCCGAAGCCCGACATTTCGCTGATTGCCGGCATGACCGACTATCCGGCGCTGATCATGCACCGCAGCTACGACGGCGACGGCGATCCGCTGAAGGCCTTGGCGAACACCACTGGACCTTGCGAACTGGTGGCATGGGACGCCGAGGTCGGCGCCGAGGTCCGCCGCAAGGACAAGCCGTGGTGGAAGGGCGATTTCTGGCTCGACGGCATCCAATGGGTCGACTACGGCTCCGATCCCAATGCGATGTTTTCGGCCTTCGAATCGGGCGAGATCGACACCAACCACGAAACCGCCGCCGATACCGTCTCGCAGACCGACGCCATGGGTCTGAGCAATTCCGAGCTTGCCACCGGCTCGACCATCGTCGCGCGCTTCAACGTCGGCAATCCGCCCTATGACGACATCAGGGTGCGGCGCGCCGCCCAGCTCTCCGTCGACAATGCCGCAATCCTGAAGATCGGCATGGACGACCGCGGCAAGCCGGCCGAGAACCATCATGTCGGCCCGATGCATGCCGAATACGCCGATATCGGCCCGGCCGTCCGCAATGTCGACGAAGCCAAGACGCTGCTTGCCGAGGCCGGCAAGTCCGATCACGAATACGAGCTCATCTCTGTCGATGTCGACTGGCAGAAGAACACCGGCGACGCGATCGCCGCGCAGATGCGCGACGCCGGGCTGAAGGTCAAACGGACCGTGCTGCCGGCGGCGACGTTCTGGAACGACTGGAGCAAATATCCTTTCTCCTGCACCGAGTGGCTCGGCCGGCCGCTGGGCGTCCAGGTGCTGGCGCTGGCCTACAGATCGGGCGCTGCCTGGAACGAGACCGCCTACGCCAATCCGGAGTTCGACGCCTTGCTCGACAAGGCGCTGGCCACACCCGACGCCAGCGCGCGCAAGGAGATCATGGCCAAGATCGAGCGGAATCTGCGCGATTCCGGCATCATCATCCAGCCCTACTGGCGCTCGGTCTACCGGACGTTCCGCAAGGGCGTGCACGGCTGCGAGCAGCATCAGTCTCTGGAGCAGCATTTCGAGAAGGTCTGGCTCGAGGCGTGATCCTCGTTGCGGGGCACAGGGGCAATCGTTTCAGGTTTGCGCTGCCCCTCATAGCCCTGCCGGGCACTTCTCCCCGTATAGTGACGGGGAGAAGGGGCTGGCCTCAATGCCGGTGCCCTTCCTGTAACGCTGGTGATTGAACGAAACCATTAATGAAAGCGCCCCTCTCCCCGTTCTACGGGGAGAGGATGCCGGCAGGCAGGTGAGGGGCAGCGCCGACATCAACAGTCGATCACCCCACACGCTTGGGCGCTGTGATTTGTCTGAGGTGACTGCCAGGATCCTTAGCCGGCGACGCCAGGCCTTGAAATCTCCTGCCCAAGCCGCACCGTTTCCCGCACCAACAAATCCAGATCGTCGCGCCTGGTGCGGTGGTTGTTGATCGCTACTCTGAGGCAATGCTGGCCGTGCACCGTCGTGTCCGAAAGGGCGGCGATGCCGTCTTCCTGCAGCCGCAGCATGATCTCGGTGTCGAGCGCCTTCTGCCGCTCTGCCGTCAGTCCTTCGCCGCGGTAGCGAAAACAGACGATGTTGATGCTGGTCGGCGCCGTCAGCTCGAGGGTCGGTTCAGCCTCGATCAGCCCGGAGAAATAGTGGCCTTGTGCGATGTTTTGGTCGATCAGCCGGCCGAATTTCTCGATGCCGTGCTGCTTCAGCGCCATCCACACCTTCAGCGCCCTGAAACCGCGTGACGTCTGCAGGCCAAAATCATGCAGCCACTGCCCCGAGGCGAGGCCGCGCGGCGTCGATTCCAGATATTCCGGCGTGACCGCGAAGGGTTTGCGATGCGCTGAAGCATCCCTGACTAGGATCAGGACCTATTAATTTGGCATTCAGCAGTCGATTGCAACGGGCCGCCAGCCATCGCTCAAGCGATGGACCAGAAGCCCTTGTGTGAGCTCCTGCTCGCCAGGAGGAGTTAGGCTGCGACTTCCCGGATCGCTCGCGCAAAGACGGGCAAAGAGCGCTCCACCATGCCGTCGTTTGCAGTCAAACTGATCCGCAGACGTCCAGGCAATTGGGCGACGCTGCCGGGCAGCACCCAGACACCGTCAGTTGCGAGGCGTGCCGCGAAGGCCATGTCGTCCGGTATTGGGGAGCGTGGAATGAGATAGAAGGTACCTTCAGGCACCGGCAGGTCGTATCCCGCTGCCCTCAAGCCTTCGACCATGCGATCGCGGCGCCGCGCAAGGGCTGCGACATCTATGCTGAGCTTCTCGAGATCAGGCAGTGCCCGCTGCAGGGTACGGCCGGCGAAAGCCCAACCGTGCGAAACCTGCGCTATGTCGACAGCCTCGCGCAACAGTATGCGATCGGCCTCGGGCATGTCCGCCCCGAGTGCGAGCCAGCCCAGGCGCTCGCCGGGCGCGAGCAAGGTCTTGCCGAAGGAATAGGCGATCAGCGTGTGCGGATAGCTCTCGGCCGGACTGATATGCGCATGGCCGTCAAACACCAGTCGCGCATAGGGCTCGTCGGCAAGGAGATAAATCACCTTGCCAAATCTTTCGGACGCGGCCGCGAGCTTGTCGGCGAGCGCGTCGAGTTGAGCGCGGGGAAAGATGCGGCCGGTCGGGTTGTGCGGCGTGTTGACCACCACCACGCGGGTGCGCGGGGTGATCGCTGCCTCAATCCTTTCGAGATCGAGGTCATAGGTTCCCGGTGCTAGGTCGACGGCGACGGGTGTCCCTGCCGCGCCGCGAATCTGGGCACCATAGGCGAACCAGCCGGGACGCGGATAGATGACCTCCTCTCCCACCTCGAGCACGGCGAGCAGCGCAGCCGCTATCGCGCCGAACCCTCCCGCGGTGATCGCAATGTCGTCTGGCTTGTAGTTTCGGCTTCGCGCCTGGCTGAGCGAACGGGCCACCGTTTCGCGCGCCAGCGCATCGTACTTTTGATAACCGAACCAGTGAACATCCTGTGGCTCGACGTGGCGGATCAATGCATCGACAAATCCACGCAACGGCGTTTCCTGCGGATTGCCGAACATGAAATCGCAGGCATCGGGCCCCAGGCCGTCGCCCTCCAGGACGTTTCGCGCAAAATCCATGACCGTGCGCATTTCCTCTGTGACGGCGAGCATCCGGCTGGACACGGTGGCGATTGGCACGACGCACTCCCCCTGCTGCAGGCGGCGCATGTCGAGCGTTTCTTCGAAAGCCATGCCGGAGGATTTTGGCGTCGCGTCCATGGTGGTTTCTCCCTCTCCCGCTACTCGGCCGGGAACTGGCCGCTGGGTGTCGACTGCGAAAGAGCCATTTCCTCCGCGTCCATCTCGGCTTCGATGCCGTCGAACAGCGGCGTCGTCATGTAGCGTTCGCCGGTGTCGGGAAGCATGCACAGGATCACCGAGCCGGGTGCAGCTTTTTCGGCGATCTGGCGTGCCACGGCAAAGGTCGCTCCGCCGGAGATGCCGGTGAAAATCCCTTCCTTTTGCGCCAGCGCCTTGGCCCATTTGATGCCTTCGGGCCCGGCAATCGGCACGACCTCGTCATAGAGGCTGGCGTCGACCGCCTCCTGCAGGACGTTGGGAATGAAATCCGGCGTCCAGCCCTGGATCGGGTGCGGCTCGAAGGCCGGATGGCTGGCGGCGGGTGCGCCGTCGGCGCCGCGCTCCTGGGCCTTGCCGCTGCCGATGAGCTGGGCGTTGGCAGGTTCGGCCAGCACGATCCGGATCTCGGGACGCTCGCGGCGCAGCACGCGCCCGACACCGACGACGGTGCCGCCGGTTCCGTAGCCGGTGACGAAGCAGTCGAGCCGCGATGCGGCGAAGTCGTTGATGATCTCGCGCGCCGTCGTCGCCTCGTGAATGGCGGCATTGGCCTTGGTCTCGAACTGGCGGGCCAGGAACCAGCCATTGGTCTTGGCGAGCTCGACCGCCTTGTTGTACATGCCAAAACCCTTCTGGGCACGCGGCGTCAGCACCACCTTGGCGCCCAGCATGCGCATCAGCTTGCGCCGCTCGATGGAGAAACTGTCGGCCATCGTCACCACCAGCGGATAGCCTTTTTGCGCGCAGACCATGGCCAGACCGATGCCGGTGTTGCCGCTGGTCGCCTCGACGACGGTCTGGCCCGGTTTCAGGGCGCCGCTGCGCTCGCCCTCCTCGATGATGTTGAGCGCCAGCCGGTCCTTCACCGACGCTGCCGGATTGAAGAACTCGGCCTTCACATAGATCGTCACATGATCGGGGCCGAGATTGTTGATCCTGATCACCGGCGTATCGCCGACCGTGTCGATAATGCTGTCGAACAGGCGGCCGCGACCGGCCGTGGTCCTGATTTTCCGTTGCTGCAACATGTCTGCTCTCCCCTTTTTGTTGTCGTCACGAGGTGTTCGTTGTCACGAGCCGGTTACAAACCGGCGGCTTGGGCGGCGAGGTTTCGAGACCTTGCCGCAGTACGGTTCCGGTGCCGCCAACGCGGCCCGGAACGGTGGCAATGCCGGCAACCGGCGCGGAAAATTCGTTGCCGGATGCACTCGATCGCTTTCGATGATAAAACAGAGGACAACTGGCCAGCGTGGGAGCAAGCGTGGAAACGCACGTGGAATCCGCTCGATCGAGCCTGGACGGCGCAGCGGCCGGGCTGTCCGTACGGCTGCTCGGGCCGCTGACGGTCACCCGAGACGGCGCCACCGTGCAATTGCCGGCATCGCGCAAGCTGCGCGCGCTTTTCGCCTATCTGGCGCTCGCGCCGCATGCCGTCGGCCGCAGCCGTCTGTGCGAGCTTTTGTGGGATGTGCCGAACGATCCGCGCGGCGAGCTTCGCTGGTGCCTCAGCAAGCTCAGGGGCATTTTTGACGAACCGGATCGCCACAGGATCGAAACATCAGGCGACACGGTCGCGCTCGATCTGAAGGGCGTTTCCGTCGACGCCTTCGATGTCGCCTCGGCCGCCGCCACGGGCATCGAGACGCTCGATCTTGAGCGGCTGCAGGCCCTGTCCAGACTATTCGTCGGCGACTTCCTCGACGGGCTGGAGATCGACCGCAGCCCGCATTTCAACAGCTGGCTTATCGCGCAACGCCGCCGCTTCAGCTCGTGGCACGCCGCCATTCTGGAACAGCTGGTCAGCAAGCTGCCGGCGGATGCCGACGAAATGTCCGTGCATCTGGAGACATGGCTGGAACTCAATCCGTTCGACGAGCGCGCGCACGTGGCTCTTCTGACAAGCCTGGCGCGACGCGGGCAGATCGCCGCCTGCGAGGACCATCTTGCCTCGGCGGCGCAGCTGTTTGCTTCGGAGGATCTGGATTTCGGACGCGTTCGTGAGGCATGGCGGTCGATCCGCAGCGAACGACCTGCCGCGACGCTCCGGGCGCAGCCGGCGCTGTTGCCGGCAGCCGCGCAAGCGTCAATTGTGCTTCCCCATGCCGATACTGCTACGTCGAAGGCCTCGCTCGCGGTGATGCCGTTTGTCGAGGAAGCCGGGATCGGCGGCCCTCTCGGCGGCCCCTCTCGCGGTGGATTGGCCGACGGCCTGACCCACGACATCATCACCCGTTTGGCCAAGCTCAGGGATTTCTTCGTCATCGCCCGCGGCTCGGTCTTTGCGCTGGCCGAAAAGAACATCGCGCCGGAAGATGCCGGCCGGCGACTCAATGTCGACTACGTCGCCACCGGGACGGTGCGCAGCCAGGCTGGCCGTGTCGCGGTCAGCGTCGAACTTGTCGAGGTGCGCACGGCCAGGATCGTCTGGGCCGAGACCTTCGAACGCAGGCCCGACGACATCTTTGCCGTCCTCGACGACATCGGCGACAGCATCGTCTCATCGATCTCGGCCGAGATCGAGATGGTCGAGCGCAACCGCGCCATGCTGAAAGCCCCCAGCTCGCTGAATGCCTGGGAGGCTTACCATCGTGGTCTCTGGCACATGTATCGCTTCACCCGCACGGAAAACGAGCAGGCCCGGCATTTCTTCGACATGGCCCTGAAGCTCGATCCGACCTTCGCCCGCGCCTATGCCGGCCTGTCCTTCACCCATTGGCAGAACGCCTTTCAGCGCTGGGGAGACCGCGACCAGGAAAGCGCGCTCGCCTTCGAGACCGCCGGCCAAAGTCTTCTGGTCGACGATCACAATCCGGCCGCGCACTGGGCCATGGGCCGGGCGCTGTGGTTGCGCGGCGAGCAGGACGGCTCGCTCATCGAGCTGGAACGGGCCGTCGATCTCAGCCCCAACTTTGCGCTCGGCCACTACGCGCTTTCGTTTGTCCACTCGCAGTCGGGTGATCCGAACGCGGCGATCGGTTCATCCGATCACTCGCGCCATCTAAGTCCGTTCGATCCGCTGCTGTTCGGCATGCTCGGCGCCAGGGCGATGGCGCATGTCCGCCTCGGGCAGTTCGACGAGGCCGCCGAATGGGCGCTGAAGGCCGCCGCCCGTCCCAACGCGCATGCCATCATCCTGGCGATCGCGGCGCACTGCCTTGCGCTGGCGGGGCGGCTTGACGAGGCCCGCACTTTCGCGGCCGCCATCCGCAAGACGCTGCCGAACTACTGTGCCGACGATTTCATCGGCACCTTCCGCTTCGAGCCGGACGCTGAGGCGATGTTCCGGCAGGGCGCCAGTCGGATTGGGCTGGGGTGAACCAACCCACGCGGCCCTGACTCGGCCTAGGTAGCGTTTGGTCCTGCTCCGCTGGAGCACTGCCGCAAGGCAACGGCATGGATCCTAGGGTCTGCGCCGCGTCGCTTCGCTCCTTGCTTCGCCCTAGGATGACGAAGTCGTGGTGGTTTATGCCAATCGCCAGCGTTGGAGATTTGTCTGCCCGACTGGCCGGCAGCGAAGGTCCACAGCACTTTCAGCGGCGAATCTCAGTGGCAATCGCAAACCTCCAGGATTAGCCGAAACACCCCTCCCTTCGTCATCCCAGGGCGGAGCAGGAGCGAAGCGACGTCGCGGAGACCCTGGGATCCATGCCGTTACATCAGAGCGTCACGACGGTGCAGAACCTTTTATGGCGGAGCGAGGCGCCCCCCTCTGTCCTGCCGGACATCTCCCCCACAAGGGGGAGATTGGCAGCTTGGGCGCACCGCTCGCTCCTGCAACGGTGGCGGTTCGCGAAGGCGGTGATGACGGCCGATCTCCCCCCAAGTGGGGGAGATGTCCGGCAGGACAGAGGGGGGCGCGAAGGATCACTACAGATCAGCATTTATCCTGAGCCGCTGCATTCTCGCGCTTCTCTCAGCTGGCTTGCCGCAATTATATGCCGAGCATCGACTTGGCTTGGTTGAGCGCAGCCTCCGACCCTGCATGATCGCCGGCGGCGTGCAATTTCTCGCCTTGGGCGCGCAGTTCCTTGACTTTGTTCATGTCGGCCTCGGCCAGCGTCGCGGTCGGCAACGCCGCGTCGATCGCGGCCATGATGGTCGGGCATGAATTTGCAAAGGCTGCCGCAGGAACGACCGCCAGGAAAACCGCGAGCGAAATTGATCGTAACATGGACGTTTCTCCCTTGCCGGAACGCGCAATTTCGCCGACCGGCGCAGGAATGGTACAGCGAACGCCCGAACCTGCCAATCGCGATGGTGATGCTGGGTTGAGACACGCTGCCGGTCGGCCGGGCTTTTTCTCCTAGTGTCTGAACCTCGCCGCGGCTGGTCGCCACCAATCGTCACGTCCGAAGCCGACGCCACGTTCGCGGCAATCGTCAGATCGCCGCAAAGTCCTTCGACCAGAGCGGATCAGGTGGGCTGAACGGATTTGACATTGCCTTCGGTATCGACAAGGCAGCTTGTCTTCTTGCCGCTGGCATCGAGTTCGACCCGATAGGTTATGGAATCGATCTTGCTCGACGAAACCGGAAGTATTTTGCTGCTGTCGGCACCGCTCGCCTTGGCGGCTGCGTCGGCGCAAAGCAGCTGAAGGTCGGCCGGGGCCGTCTCGACCTGGGTCCTGGACATCTGGTCCTGAGGCGGCGGCGGCGGCGGCGTGCTGACGCAAGCGCTCAAGGCCCCCGCCAGGAACCCAATTGCTGTTGCCCGGATCGAAGTTCTCACTGCAGGTTTTGCCGACATTGCTTGTCCCTCTCCGAATGCCGCTTCACACACCCTTATAAAGTGCCGCCCCCTGCATGAGAACGATGACCTTGGCCCCAACCTTGACGCGTGATGCCAGGTCGGTGATGTCGTCGTTCCGCATCCGGATGCAGCCTGATGACACGTCGAGCCCGATCGTCCACGGCTCCGGCGTGCCGTGTATCCGGTAGATCGTGTCCTGGTCGCGCTCATACAGATAGAGCGCCCTGGCGCCGAGCGGGTTGTCGGGCCCTCCCGGCATGCCTCCCGCATGTTTGACAGCATTCGGATCGCGAGCGACCATTTCGGCCGGCGGCGTCCAGGTCGGCCATTCCGCCATGCGGCCGACGCGCACGATTCCGGCCCATCCAAAGCCTTCCCGGCCGACGCCAATACCGTAGCGCACGGCGCGCTGACCCGGCTGCACAAGGTAGAGAAAATGCTGGTTGCCGTCGATGATGATCGTACCGGGCGCTTCCGCGGTGCGGAACTTGACCATCTGCGGGCGAAACGCCTCTGGCACTTGATTATGCGCGGCATAGTATTTGCGCGCCTTGGCGCGGTCATAGTCCACCCATTTGCGGGTTTTCGGATCGAAAACCTGGGTTCCGGCAGCCAGCGCCGCCACCGCGACAAGACCGAGCGCTACCGCGACAATTGCCGTCAGGCAGCGCCGCTGGAGAGCGGTGCGTCCCGCGATCGTCAGCTTTCCGGTCATGGATTTGCCCACCCTTGCACCCGAGCGCCCTGCGCGGCGACCCATTGTTTGGCGTACTCGTAAGCATCCTGGCGCTCCACCTGGAGCGCATAACTCATCTTGGTGGCGTCCTCGGGCTTGAGGGCGACCCGTTCCAGGAACGCGACCACCTCAGGATATTTCTTGCGCAGCGAGGTGGCGTAAGCGATGTGGAAATGTGCCGTATCCCATGACACCGGCGCGCTGGACTTCGAGACCCAGAGCGGGTCCTCGGAAGGCAGCACGATCTTCCACTTTGCCGGGTCAAAAGGCGGCTCGGCAAGCCGGACAATTTCGTGCAGTTCAAACACGTGATGCGGCGCATAGCAGGCAAACACCATCGGATGAGCCGTGGCAACCGCGGCATCGACAGCCGCCATTCCGACATCCTCCGGCGTCTCCAGCAATGTCATTGTCTCGGCGTAGCCATAGCTGTTGGCGCGGACACGCTCGATCGCCGTCGAGGACCAACCCTCGGCGCCAATCCAGAGTTCTCCGCGTCCGTCCCGATCCGTGTCCAACGCGGCGGTTTTGCGCGGGTCGGTGAGATCCGAAATGTCGCGGATGCCAAATTTGTCGGCAGTTTCGCGGGTGGCGCATATGCCCTGCCATGCCGGCACACCGATGGGACTGATGGCTACCGTGCCGGCGCCGTCGACATACTTCTTCAGCAGATTGTCCAGGTTGGGCAGCCAGATTTCGGGATGAATATCCACCTCGCCCGAATCGAGGCCGGCAAAGGCAATGAGCGTCCCCATCTCGCGCACATCGGCATCGAGCCCGAAATGTTGCTTCAGGCTGACCTTGAGAATGTTTGCCGTCGCCTGGCCCGACGGCCAGTTCGGCATTGCAATGACGAGATCAGCCGCGTGGACCGGAACCGCCAGCATCGTCAATGCCGCCAGCGACATTCTCCGCAGGCACTGCCGAAATCGGTTGTGCATTTCTTTCCCCTCGTTTCGGTGCCGAAAAGAACCGGGACGGGAACAATCTGTCACGGCAAGCACCGGGTTGTGACAGCAGCCCAATGGTCTGACGGCAACTGCTGAAGGTGCAGCAGTGCATTCGCCAAGGAGAGCGCCGTCACATGCCGCCTCTGCACGCTACTCGATGACATTTCGTATGGGAAGATGCTCAGACACGGCCGCCGCGCGACAACCTCAGAGATCTCCGCAGGCATGCGCCTTAAGAACCAGGGGCGTATCAGGACGCCTTGTTGGGTGAGGTCATTCGCAAGGCGACTGCTTTGTGTAGCAGCTGATGACCCGGAAACCTAAGGTTTCCAGGAATCAAGAGCTTACAAAGGGATTGGTGCCAGAAGAGGCGTCGCATTCAACTCGTAACTACATGTAATTAGTAGGAAATATGCAATTCGAGTTTTCCGGTACCAACAAAAAGACCAACAAAACGAATTTCGTCAGCCATTTCGTTTGTCTTCGTGCATGGCCATCGCACATGCGACAGCACGCCGCACGCCGACACTAGGTTAAGTGGCCCGGCAGCTTTGTTTTCCATTCGCTGACAAGGATCAGCGTGCCTTCTATAGTTTCGCCGCCCGTCTGGACGAGGCCCAGCGTCCCGGTCGGGACGGTCTGGTCCCAGGCGAAGCTCTTCGACATCACGTCGGCACGTCGCTTGTATGCCGTGTCGACGCCATCAGGCGGCATTTTTGCTCAGATATTCAAGCACTCGCCTGACTGTGTGGGCGTCCGGTTCGCCAACGGATTGCGGGCGCACGTTCCCAGGTTGTCGCATGGCGTCGAAGATTTCGGCCTGCCTGTGATTCGCTACGGTGCCGTAACTGGTGAATGTCGTCAGCACGTTTTCATGACCTAGATTCTGGCTCCAAGCCTTGAATGCTTCGGGCGACGGGCAAACCCGTTCGCCTAGCATAGCCAGGGTGTTCCGGAAACTGTGCGGGTTGAAATAGGGCAGGCCCGCCCGCTCGAATGCCGCCTTGAAGATCACACGGATCGCAGCCGCGCTTTTCCAGTGCTTGCGGTCCAGTCCGCCATTCTGGAACCCGCCGCTCAGACCCAGAGTCACCTTTGTCGCCGGAAACAGCGGATCGTCCGGACCGCATTGCTTTTCGTTTTCAAGCCACGAGATCCATTCCGCCACGACGGCTTCGACATCGGCACCGACCGGAAAGAACCATGTGGTGAACGTCTTGCGGTTCTTCGTCCGCACGTCCCGCGCGTCTTGAAACACGGTGCGCCTGGCGAGATCGACATGCTTGATCGACATGGACGCAAGCGCGTTGTCGCGCGCGCCGGTGAGAAGCGTGAAGGCGATCAGCGCTCGGTCTCGCTTTTGGACATCGCTTGCGGTCGGCATGGAATCAAGCACGCGTTGGATTTGCTCGACGCTGGCGATCGGCCTTTGCCGCACCGCCTTGGCGATGCGATCGTCATTGGCGGACGTATTAAAATATTCGGCGTCGGAATAGGTGAGCTTCGACCTGAAGCCTGATTGCCCAGCCAGCCATTGAAAAAACGCTTTCAGCGCCGCGAGCCGGGAAGAAATCGTCGCCTTGGCCAGCGGCTTTCCCGTTTCGGAATTCATCCGTTCGGCCAGTTGCCGCTTGTATTTTTGCGCCCATTCGATTCGGAACTGGCGAAAATCGCGATGTCCGGTCGCGGCTTCGAAATCGGCTATCGCCGCCGCGACCTGATCGACGCTCGATTCCGAAAGCCGCTTGGCGTCTTTCATGAACTCGAAATAACGTCGCTTCGTCCGCTCGTTTTCGGGATGATGCTTACGCATGGTTTTCCGGCTCCTTCTGCAAGTGATCATTCGTGGAGTGTTGGCCGCTATCATTTATGGGTAGCGGCGCTTCCACGATGGTCACGTCCAGAAAACCGCGAATTGCCTCTAGCTGGGCATGCGAGGTGCGCCGATGCATGAGGCTTCCGCATTCCGGGCAGAGCGCGCGAAGGTTGCCCGACTTCGCGTTGATCGCCACGAATTCTGCCATGCCACCGTCTGGCTGTCGCGCGTCGCGGCATTTGACGCAATAGCAAGTCCCCGGCGGACAGGCACGCTTCGGACGGGCTTGTCTGGCCATGTGGTCGGCAAGATCAGCGCCAAGGATCAGGATGGGCTTGCGGTCCCGGATCGCCGGCATGCCCTTGTCGAGCCAGCGCCGCACCGTTCCCTTGGCCGCGCCGATCGTTCGGGCGGCCTCGTCGATCGTATAGCTGCGATGGATTTTGACCTTGCGCCGATCAAGCCGGTGCCGCCCCATCGTCAGGCGACTCCGCGATTGATCAGCGCGCGAATGTCATCAACGCGCCAGGCCGTTATGCGCGGGCCAAGCTTGACCGGTTTGGGAAAACGTCCGTCCTTGACGCCTGCCCACCATGTGGACTTGCTGACAGGGATCGGACCGTTGGGCGAAAGGATGGATGCAAGCCGCATAAAGCCGGTCGCGGGAAGCTCAATGACGTTCGACATGGTGCCGCCTCGTGCTGTTGAAGGTGAGGCGGTTCTAGGAAGTATGACTCGAGTCGTGGCCGAACTCGGTTAAGGCCAACCGAATTCGGTTTCAGCGATCCCGATCCGTTTGGTCGCCGGGAAGCAATTGCTTGGCTTCGGCCAGATATTTCCGGACTGTGTCTTCGTCCATGGCCAGACCGATGAGTGCCAGATCGCCCGAGATTTCCTTTGCGGTCGTGCTTCGACCGGATTTTGGATCGAAGCTATAACCTTTGATCGCCATGCCGATAACCAGCTTGAGAAAACTGTCACGTTCGCGAGCGCCTAGCGGCTTTTGGCGCGGGGTCGATAACGTCCGTTCCATGTCAGCGAGCATCGCCGTTAGACTTTCGATCCGGTTATCCTTCAAGCCAATCAATTCATCCCTCTGGGCCAATAACCCATTGTAGCCCTCGGTGAGTGTTGAGATCGATTGAGAATGGTCGGCCATAGCCGCCATCAGCGCCGAATGCTTCTCTTTGACCAAAGCTTGGGCGCTTTGAGCCACCTCATTCGCTTGATCATAGAGCGTCTTCCAGTCGGCAATTTGTATCCCCAGTCCTTTAACTGCGGCGACCAATTCGGCCGGAACGGAGAAATTGGTTCGGCCTGCCCAAGCTAGAAATGCCGCAGGGGTAGTGGATTCCCATAGCTGACCCATTACCTTTGCGCGCATGGCTAATTCCCGCCTTGCTGCATATTGGGCTGCGAAGGCCGAAACGCTGGCGTTGGATTGAATGTGCTTCCAACTGAGATGTCGCGGTTCACGCTTTAAGGATAGTGAGACCGCTTCATCGATCGTCCAGAAGGAGATCGTTGACCAATAATCGAAATCAACGAGAACGGAGTGTGGCTGGTTGAAACTGCGTTGCCTCTCCTCAGACTCTAGGCGTTCCACGAGGCGTTTAGTCTCTGCGGCCTTTGCCTGTTCTAGTGAAGCCGCGAAATCTTCTGGCGAACTGCTCAAGAGCTGGCGTCGATACTCCTCCACTTCTTTCGAAATGTCGCGATCCTGCAAGGTTTTAGATACATCCGCCAGCGTTCTTATGCTGAACGCTGCCAACTGCGGGAACTTCCAATTCAAGATGTATTGGATTGGATCGGATTTCCATAAGGGTTGGATTATCGCCATGCCTTTAGCAGCCTCCCTAGAGCCGATAGTCTGGCAAAGTGGACAGGCAAAAACTAGCGGCATTTTCGCATCGTTAAGTTGAGCCAAGGGGGGCTGCCGCTGGTGGCCGAGATGGATGGAATCTTGCCATTCGTCTCGTCGATGCGAACGAGCAACTAGCGCCAACTACGGACATCGCCAAGCCACCGCTCGGACGTCGCGTTTGGGGCCGATAGCAGACCGGCAGCTTCGGGCTGCGAATATTCAAGAGCGGCCATTCAGGTTGGTGTGGGCATGGTCG
The DNA here is from genome assembly GCF_055811135.1 of Mesorhizobium sp. WSM4817. Taxonomy (NCBI): domain Bacteria; kingdom Pseudomonadati; phylum Pseudomonadota; class Alphaproteobacteria; order Hyphomicrobiales; family Phyllobacteriaceae; genus Mesorhizobium; species Mesorhizobium sp. WSM4817. The sequence continues at coordinate 337,866 of NZ_JBVVQQ010000001.1, forward strand.
TGACCTGACCCAATCGCGACCATCAGCGCGTCCAGCTCAAAGGTCTGGAGTGGCCCGCACAGCTGACCTATCAAAGCGCCCCAGCGATCGTGCCGCCCAAAGCGGCTGGCCCGCGACCTCAGCGGCTAGGTAAAGCCAATGGGACCCTCGCTAATCGCAGCTCGGCTGTTTGGGTCCCGCGAATTGCCGCTCGAAAAACCACACCTGCTGTCCAAGACGAGCTGCCCGCACGGAAGGCGACACCTGAAGGCCAAGGGGGTGCCGTCCGCCATCGCGCGCCATCAGTCCTTCTCATCGAGAAGCTGGCTTCGTATGTGCATCAGCTCTTTTTTTCGCGCTTCGCTGACCGCCGGCATCCGTAGATCGAGCCTCTCAAAAGCCCCCGCGATCACCAGCGAGACAGCAAGCCGGGCGAACCATTTGTTGTCGGCAGGAATGACGAACCAGGGAGCCCACTCCGTGCTAGTATTTTCCAGCATATCCTCGAATGCCTTTTGGTAGTAGTCCCAGTATTTTCGTTCTGCATAATCCGCCGGTGAAAACTTCCAGTTCTTTTCGGGCTCGTCTATCCGCGCTAAGAAGCGCTTCTTTTGCTCCTCCTTGGAGACATTAAGAAAAAACTTCAAAACGATTGTGCCGTTTTGCCGCAAATATTTTTCAAAATTGTTTATTTCCTTGAACCGGCGTTGCCATATATCTCCTTTGCGAGCGCTCGGCGGAAGCTTTTGCTTTTCAAGCAGTTCCGGGTGAACCCTGACGACCAGAACATCCTCGTAGTAGGATCGGTTAAAAATGCCGATCATGCCGCGCCCCGGCAGCGCTTTTGATGCGCGCCAAAGGTAGCCATAATCTAGATCTTCCGCCGATGGCGCCTTGAAGCTGGTAACCTGGCAGCCCTGCGGATTGATCCCGGACATGACATGGCGGATCGCGCCATCCTTGCCCGCCGCATCCATGGCTTGAAAGATGATCAACAAAGCGTAGTTATCCTGGGCATAGAGGACTTCCTGCATCGCCGACAGTCGCTCGACGTTTGCCGCCACTTTCTCGAGCGCCCCGGCCTTGTCGTCATAGCCGCCGGTGAAATCCGGGTCGAAATCCTTCTTTAGCGAAACCGCCTTTCCGGGCTCCACTGCAATATCCCGGAAACGGAAGCGTACCCGGCCGCTGTCCCCCACGGGGATCTCATGCTTCTTGTCAAAATCCACATCCAGTTTCATCTTATCCTCCGCCATGACATGCTCCTATTTGGGCGACCGCAGTCGACGTTCTGTTGTGCCGCGCCGCAAACCATGAAGACGATCAACCAGGCCGCGGAGCGAGCGGCGAACTAAGCCAAACTTGTGGTATATTGACAAGGACTGGACGGATGTCGAATGCAATGGAGCCTCGGCCAAGACGCTGTGGTCGGGTCGAAACCCGAGCGAGTGAACATGCCGCTCGTCGAGGCACGATCTCAGCTTTCGAGAGCCGCTCAAACAGCTCCGGGAAAGGGATCGAAGATGACCATATATGTGGCCGAGATATCGGGACGAGCAATCTTCGCTTTTGACGCGGCAGGCGATGATGAGGCAAGGGCGCGGCTGGCGGACAGGGCATTCCAGCGGGACCTGCATGTATTCCAGAATGAAGGTCGTTCGCTCTGGGATGGCGTCTCCGAAATCCATTTGCGCAGGGCGCGCCCCAATGAGGCCGAAACCTGGAAGGCTAGCCGCGTGACGGCTGGGGACGCGGACAGTCCTAGTGATGGCATTGACTGGCGCGTCTTCCTGGTCCCGGTCGTCGATCCTTCCAAGTTCGATGATGACGAAAAAGATCACGACGACGATCCCGATGGGTATGACAATGGCGATTGAAAACACTGCCGACAATGTATTCGACAAACCAAAGGCATCGTGTTCGAGGATCATCCTAAATGCAGCGCCACGTCGGTGTTTGGGACCGAAAAGGCGAAACAGGCTGCGATGCACCCCGACTGGATCAAGGAAAACGTGGCGGGAGCGGACGAATTGAGCATGACCGCTGTTCTCATCACGCCGTGCGTTAAGGCTGGGATTGGTGCGAAGCCCGCACTGAAGAAGGTGCTTTACTGGTCTGTCGATGATTTTCAGAAATGGGCCAAGAAGGCCGTCCGGACAGTCAGGGATCTGAACGCGAAGCGGCCGCCGCACAGCGATCTCTTCTGGAAGGACGAAGCAAGTGATCGCCTCCACAAGGACGGGTTGACTCAGACCACGATTATCGAACGCCTGGAAGCGTTCGGGGCGCCGGACTTTTCAACAATATCGGCCGAGAGAGGACACTCCACTGTAGGGAGCGGCTGTGCAAAGCGCACAATCTACAGACGGCGGCAAGCGACACAGCGACGCATTCCCGACGGGATTGTCAGACTTGCCGCCTGGTTTCACTCTGCGGCCGGGCCGGTTCGTGGATCCAGCCGCAGCGATTCAGGCGTCCCAGCCTGCTCGACCGGCAGTGTCCTGAACGCCTCCTTGGCAGCCTGCGATACCGGAGCGCGGCTCCTGATGCTGACCAGCGCGTATACGGCGAGCAGAGTGTGCGCGAGAGCGGTAGCGAGGAACAAGCTCTCGGGCCGCATCTCGGCCATCAGCACGGCCCCCAGCACCGGCCCGACCATCGTGCCGAAGCCATAGAACAGCAGCAGACCGCTCGACACCTTGACGAACTCCTCTGGACGGGCGCGGTCGTTGGCATGTGCCACTGCGACCGAATAGAGGGTGTAGGCCAGGGCACCGTAGGCCGCGGTGGTAACTATGACCAATGCGGCCGACCGCGGCTGGAGGACGAAGACGAGGAGCGCGAAGACGGCCGCTCCGACCGCCGCACCGGCTAGCACATGGCGGCGGTCGGTGATATCGGACAGCCGGCCCACCGGAAACTGGAGAGCGGCACCGGCGAGAACAACTGCGCTTGCCATCACTGCAATACCCGTGTTGCTGATACCGATGCGGGCACCATAGACGGCTCCGAGCGTTCCCCAGGCTCCGTTGGCAACGCCGGTCAGGAAACAGCCGATCAGGGCGAGCGGTGAAGTGGCATAGATACCTTTCAGATCGAGGGCGACATCCTCTAGCGGTTTTGGCGTCGCTGCCGATGACACTGCCGTCGGGATTAAGGCGAGGCAGAAGAAGATCCCGGCGACCATGAACAGCGACGCGTTCCTCACGTCTCCCAAGACGACGATCATCTGGCCGGCCACGAGCGAGGCATATGAGACAATCATGTAAAGGCCGAAGACGGTGCCCCGGCTCTCATTGGTCGCCTTCTCGTTTAACCAGCTCTCGACGATCATGTAAGCGCCGGCCATCACGAAGCCAGTGAAGGCGCGCAGAACAATCCATACGTACTGGTCAACCATCAGGCCGGTGAGCAGCGCGACGATTGCGCCAGAAGCCGCAAAGGTGCCGAATGCGCGGACGTGCCCGATCTGGCGGACAAGCCGAGGTGCCAAGATGCAGCCGGCGACGAAACCGCCCGCCCAGGCGGTTCCGAGTAACCCAAGGGACGCAGTCGAGAACCCCTCCGCCTGCCCGCGCAGCGGCAAGAGCAAGCCATGCAACCCTGTTGCTGCAAGCAGGAAACCCGTGCCGCGAAGAAGCGACAGGATGGGGCGGTAGCCGAGAGGTAAGAGGTAACCTAGCATCTTCCGATAGGGCACAACAGCTTTGATGCCCCCACTAAACTGGCCGCGCCCGCCTAATGTCAACGCATGAGGCCTACATCGGTCCGCTTTCCCCCTTGAGCGGTCACTGCCGCCTCGCGATAAGAAGGTCCACTTGGGGTCAATTTACGTCGTAGAACGCTTGTGAGGGCTTCTCATCCCGATCGCTCGGGAGTGCGTCTGATGGAGGAAACCGGCTGGTGCGCCCTGCTACGCTCGCCGGTGACCGGAAGATTTCATAAACAACCACTTAGAAGTTGCTTCTCATTCTCCTGTGAGCACAGCCTTTGCTGGTGGCATCGGTATTGACGCCTGCCAATCTCGACAGGGTGCATTCCACGCTGTCGAAGGTCACGACGGCGAAAACGCGGGCAGGACTCAAGAGAGAGGACTGGCTAGGCGCCGCGGCTGTTTTTGTTCTGGTGTTCGGCTCTACGATGCCCATCATTGTTCCGTTCCTGCTTGTGCAGGATGCCCGAACTGCGCTTCGGATCTCAAACTCAATCGCCATTGCGATAATGCTGATCGCTGGTTACGCGTTCGGACACCTAGTAGAATACCGGCCGTGGTGGACGGCCGGTTCCATGGTTTTGCTCGGTTGCCTGTTGGTTGCGCTGACCATCGCGTTAGGCGGTTGAGGGACCGCGGCTGGTCGGCTGCACACGTGCTGTTCTGTCGGACAGATCGCAGCGGGCGAACCCGACGCTCCAACCTGCGGCATCAACACCGTGCCATGGCCTGTTTCCTCGATTGCCGTAACTTTCGCCTCGTTCCTTGTCAGGTCCACCAATTCGTGCCAATCTAGCAGCATGAGGGCGTAGATACCGGGCGACCCGCGGCCAAAGCTGCCATTCGCCACATAGCGTTGAGATCGTCAGCGCAGCGAACGCCGCCGCGACTACGATCTCTGGTTAACTTCAAATCTATAGCACCAAGACGCCAACGTTGTTAACATAGTTTATAGCCAACCGCCTGCTAGACCTCTATCAGGCTTGCAGATACGCACGGCTGCTGCTGTCGGCGTGTAGTCCACAACGATTCGGCCGATGAAGGTCAAATTCAGGATGCATGTACCCTTCACATCACTCTATTTCTGCGATAAGCTTGAAGGTTATATCGAAGATTATCTCGAAAATTAGCTCGAATCTCACCGAAATCTTGGGCCCCAGGGTGGGTTAAGCCATGCGTGAAGTTCAAGCATTCCCAATTGCGATCATCGACGAAGACTACGAGGGCAAGAGCGCTGCCGGTCGCGGGATGCAACAGCTTGCTGCCGCGATCGAGAAAGAGGGATTCCGCGTGGTCGCTGGCGTATCGTACGAGGATGCCCGGCGGCTCGTCAAAATCTTCAATAACGAATCGTGCTGGTTGATCTCCGTAGACGGCTCGGAGAACGCCGAGACGCGGTGGCAGGTCCTCGAGGAGGTGTTGGCGTCCAAGCGCAGTCGCAACGATCGACTGCCGATCTTCCTCTTCGGCGACGAACTCACCGCCGAGATGGTTCCGACCAGGGTCCTGAAGCACGCCAATGCCTTCATGCGGCTGTTCGAGGACTCGCCTGAGTTCATTGCGCGGGTCATCGTGCGCGCGGCGCAGCTCTACCTCGAGCGCCTTCCACCGCCGATGTTCAAGGCGCTCATGGAATACACTTTGCAGGCCAGCTACTCCTGGCACACGCCCGGTCACGGCGGTGGTGTGGCTTTCCGCAAGAGTCCGGTCGGTCTGCTCTTCTACGAGTTCTTCGGCGAAAACACCTTGCGGTCCGATATCTCCGTATCGGTCGGCAAGCTTGGATCGCTCCTGGACCACACCGGTCCCATCGCGGAAGGCGAGCGTAACGCTGCGCGAATCTTCGGAGCGGACGAGACATTGTTCGTCGTGGGCGGTACATCCACGGCCAACAAAATCGTCTGGCACGGAACCGTTAGCCGTGGCGATCTGGTTTTGTGCGACCGTAACTGTCACAAGTCGATACTGCACTCATTGATCATGACGGGTGCAACGCCGATCTATCTTGTGCCGTCCCGTAACGGCTTGGGCATCATTGGTCCGATATCCAGGGACCAGTTCACGCCACAGTCGATCAAGAAGAAGATCGCGGCGAGTGAGTTTGCCAAGGAGACCGACGGCAAGGTCCGCCTGATGGTGATGACCAACTCAACCTATGACGGTCTTTGCTACAATATCGATGCGGTAAAGCAGACCATTGGCAATTCCGTCGAGATACTTCATTTCGACGAGGCTTGGTACGCTTACGCCAATTTCCACGAATTCTACGATGGCTATCACGGCATCTCGTCGGCCAGTCCTGCGCGTTCGGCCAACGCGATCACCTTCGCAACCCACTCGACACACAAGCTGCTGGCTGCCTGGTCGCAGGCGTCCATGATCCAGGTACAGCATGCCGAGAAGAAGCGGCTGGACATGGCCCGCTTCAACGACGCGTTCATGATGCACACCTCGACCTCGCCGCAATACGGCATCATTGCTTCCTGCGATGTCGCCGCGGCGATGATGGAACAACCTGCAGGCCGGGCTCTCGTGCAGGAAACCATTGAGGAGGCGCTCAGCTTCCGCCGCGCAATGGCGGCCGTCAGAAAGCAGGTCCACGGTTCATGGTGGTTCGACGTCTGGCAGCCTGATGCCATCGCTGAGCTGCCTGCCGGGACAAGGTTCGAGTGGGTCCTGAAACCAGGTGATCCTTGGCACGGCTTCGAGGGTCTGGCTGACAATCATGTACTCGTGGACCCGATCAAGGTCACCATCCTCAGCCCGGGCCTGTCGGCGAATGGCTACATGCAGGAACATGGCATCCCTGCTGCCGTGGTCGTCAAGTTCTTGTCGGCGCGACGCATCGAGATCGAAAAGACAGGACTCTATTCTTTCCTGGTGCTGTTCTCGATGGGAATCACCAAGGGCAAGTGGAGCACGCTGGTGACGGAGCTGCTCAATTTCAAGGAACTATACGATGCCAATGCGCCTCTGAAGGGTGTGCTACCGGCGCTCATCGACGCGCATCCGGGGGCTTATGGAAAAATGGGCCTCAAGGACCTGTGCGATCAGGTTCACAAGATCTATCGCGAAGACAATCTACCCAAGGCGCAGCGCGAGATGTACACGACGTTGCCCGAGATGGCGATGCGGCCCTGCGATGCCTATGAAAGCCTCGTGCGCGGCCGTGTGGAAAGCGTTGAGATCGACGCGCTGATGGGACGAACGCTTGGCGTAATGGTGGTGCCGTACCCGCCAGGCATACCTTTGATCATGCCTGGTGAACGTATCACCGAGGCAACCAAGTCGATCTACGACTATCTGCTCTACGCTCGGGACTTCGACAAGAAGTTTCCAGGCTTTGAAACCGACATTCACGGGCTGCGCTTCGAGCCTACTACGGAGGGAAGACGCTACCTGATTGACTGCATTGCGAAAGGGGTAGCCAAATGATCCCTCGTGACGTCAGATCCCCGACTGCCGCGATCCCATTCCACAAACTACTCAAGATCGTCGCGATCGTTGACGACAGCAATCCCCTGACGAAGAATTTGCTCGAGCAGATCGCAGCCGATGGCTTCGAGATCGAGATCGCTGACAGTCCCAACCGCGACGTTTCCGAGGATGCCTCCGTCGGGGCCTACATTGCATCCATCGACGGCGATCGACTCGAAGGTGCGCGCAGCCTGGCGAGGGCGGTGAGGGCAATTGGGTTCCGTACGCCGCTGTGGGCGCTGGCCGATGCGCACCAGCTCGCTGACATGGCGGTACTCATCCAGACGGGCGAGGTTGACGGCTATATCTACCTCGGTCAGCAGACCCCGGCCTTCTACGCCAAGCAGGTGGTCGCCAGCCTGCTGATGTACGGAAAGACGCTGTTGCCCCCATTCTTCGGGGGGTTGATGGCTTATGACGGCGAGGCCAACATAGCCTTCGACTGCCCGGGACATCAGGGCGGTCAGTTCTACCAGAAGTCCCCGACCGGCCAGCTGTTCTTCAAGCATTTCGGCGAGAACATCTTTCGCAACGACTTGTGCAACGCCGATGTTGATCTCGGAGATCTCCTCATTCACGAGGGCCCGGCCGTAGAAGCACAGCGCTACGCCGCACGGGTATTCGGCGCCGACAAGACCTACTTCGTCCTCAATGGCACGAGCACCTCCAACAAGATCGTGGCAAACGCCGCTCTCAAGCACGATGATCTGGTTTTGTTCGATCGCAACAATCACAAATCGCTACACCAGGGCGCACTGGTCCAGGCCGGCGCGATCCCCATCTTCCTGCCGACCGCCCGCAATTCCTTCGGCATGATCGGCGCCGTCGACTGGAATGCTTGGGACGAAGACTATCTCCGCGAGCAAATCCGCACCAATCCTCTCGTAAAGGATCCTGACCGGCACAGGGCGGAACGCCCCTTCCGGCTCGCGTGCATTCAACTCGCAACCTACGATGGCACCGTCTACAATGTCCGCAAGGTCATGGAGAAAATCGGTCATCTCTGCGACTACATCCTCTGGGACGAAGCGTGGATCGGCTACAATGCCTTCCACCCCCTTTTCGAAGACCATAGCCCCATGCGCCTGGAGGACCTTGGGCCGCAGATGGCGGGTCTTTTCTCCACGCAATCCGTTCACAAGCAGGGCGCGGGCTTCTCGCAGGCATCGCAAATCCACAAGCGCGACCAGCATATCAGCGGCCAGCGCCGGTTCATCGAGCACAAGCGGTTCAACGAATGCTTCCTGATGAACGTGTCGACGTCGCCGTTCTATCCGCTGTTCGCCTCGCTGGAGGTAAACGCGAAGGTGCACGAAGGCAAGGCCGGCGAGATGCTTTGGGATCGTTGCATCGCGCTCGGGATCGACTGCCGCAAAAAGCTGCGCGAATTCTGCCGATTCTACGAGGATAACGGCGAGGGCGACGAAGAGAAATGGTTCTTCGACCCGTTCGTACCCGACAAGGTGACGATCCGCGGCTCCGCCATAACCCCGGACGTTGAGGCTGCTCCATGGGAGAGCCTTCCCACGGACGTGCTTAAGCGCGAGCAGCAATGCTGGAATTTCCATCCGGAGGCCACGTGGCACGGCTACTCAGGCTATGTGGACGGCTATGCGATGGTCGATCCCAACAAGCTGGCGCTGGTGACGCCTGGGATTGATCGGAGGACCGGCGACTATTTGAACTTCGGCGTGCCCGCGACGGTTGTGGCCAACTATCTGCGTGAACAGCGCGTCGTGCCGGAAAAGTGCGATCTCAACAGCATACTCTTTCTCATGACACCGGCGGAGGACGAGAGCAAGCTCAACACGCTGATTGCGAAACTCGTCAAGTTCAAGAACCTATGGGATCGCGATGCGCCGTTGCCCGAGGTCCTGCCGACCGTGTGCGCGGCGAACAGCCAACGCTATGCCGGCTATACGATCCGCAAGATCTGCAATGAGATGCACGACTTCTATCGTGCGGCCAACGTCAAGGGACTTCAACTGCAATGCTTCAGGGCGTCCAGCTTCCCTGAACTCGCGATGCCTTCCAAGAAGGCTTACGAGGCGCTCGTCGCGAACGATGTCGACTATATACCTCTGGCCAACATCAAAGACCGGATATCGGCCACGCTTGCGCTGATTTACCCGCCTGGCATCGGCGTCGTCGTGCCCGGCGAACGCTGGGACGAGAGAGCCCGTCCGATGCTCGACTACTTCCTTGCTTTCGAAGAATCGTTCAATCGGTTTCCTGGATTCAACTACGAGGTTCAGGGCGTTTTCCAGGAAAAGATCGACGGCCGTATTAAGTTTCACACTTACGTGGTCCGTGAATAACGGCCAGGGCGAGGAACTGGGGAGGACTGGCTATGCCTGAACAGCCGAAACGAATGAACTTGGTCCAGCTGACCTTCATCGTCGCTGTGAATATGATGGGGTCCGGCATCATTATGCTGCCGACGAACATGGCAAAGGTTGGTGCGATATCGCTGCTGTCCTGGATTGTGACAGCAGTGGGATCGATGGCGATCGCGTACGGGTTCGCGCAGGCGGGCCTGTTTAATCAGCGTCCTGGCGGCATGTCGGCCTATGCCGAAGATGCTTACGGGAAGCCAGGCTACTTTTTGGTGTTCCTGCTCTACTTCCTTTCGCTGGCCATTGGAAACGTGGCGATTGGCATCTCCGCCGTCGGCTACCTGGCCGGCTTCTTCCCGGTGCTTTCGTCGACCCCGATAGCAACCTGCATCGGACTTATCGCACTGCTTTGGTTGACTACCGTTGCAAACTTCGGCGGCCCGAGCGTCACAGGAAGGATTGGCGCGATTACGGTCTGGGGCGTGATCATTCCAGTTGCCGGAATATCCATCATAGGCTGGTTCTGGTTCAGCTCAGAGACCTTCGCGCAGGCATGGAATCCGAACGGGCTTTCGCTCGCGGAAGGCATGGGATCGAGCATTGCCCTGACGCTATGGGCCTTTCTGGGCATGGAATCGGCCGCGCAGAATTCGGCTGCGGTGGAGAACCCGAAGCGCGACGTCCCGTTGGCATGCCTGTTCGGGACCTTGGGCGCGGCGGTAATCTATATTCTATCCACGACCGTGATCCAGGGCATCGTGCCAAACGCCGACCTAGCCCAGTCAACCGGCCCGTTCGCGCTGGCATATGCGCAGATGTTCAATCCGTTTATCGGAAACATTGTCATGGCGCTTGCAATTCTTGCCTGCCTCGGCTCGCTGCTCGGCTGGCAGTTCACGATCGCCCAGACCGGAAAGTCGGCTGCCGACGAACGCATGTTCCCCGCATTCTTTTCCCGAGTAAACAGCATGGGTGCGCCGGTCACAGGAATGATCGTTCTCGGCGTCGTGCAATCGCTGCTGGCACTGATGACGATCTCGCCTACGCTGAGCGAGCAGTTCTCGGCTCTAGTGAATCTCGCGGTCGTGACGAACGTGATTCCTTACATCATCGCTCTGTCTGCGCTCATAATGATGATGAAGACCGCCAACATTGCCGGGACAAAGTACCGGGCAAATGTCGCTGTTGCTTTAGTGGCCATGCTTTACAGCACCTATGCTCTCTACGCATCAGGGCACGAGGCTGTCATGGGCGGCATGCTGGTGACGGCGCTTACCTTTATCATTTGGGGCTTTATCGCGCCTCGCTTCGCGACCAGGCAGCGCGAGGCGGTCGAACCAACCACGGCCCCTTGACTGCCGGGGAGCAAGGCCCTCGAGAGGAGACTAAACATGCAATGCGCCCAACAGTTTTCATTGCGGCATCATAGCCACCGGCAGACCTTGCTAGTCCTGGCAGTCGCGTTTGCGTTGGGGCTTTTGTATACGGTTCCATCCCCAGCCGCCACGCTGGACCGCATCCGCGAGGCGCACAAGCTCTTGCTCGGCTACCGGCCGGACGTGCGGCCGTTCTCGTTTGCGGAGCAATCGGGTGGTCCCGCCGGCTATTCGGTTTCGTTGTGCCAAAAGATTGCCGAAGAGATCAGAGCCGAGCTCAATCTTTCTGACCTGGAGATCGAATGGGTGCCTGTGACTGTCGGGGAGGGTTTCGATCCAGTCGTGCAGGGCAAGGTCGATCTGCTGTGCGGACCGGACGCGGTCACTCTTGAGAGACGAAAGACTGTCTCGTTCTCGATTCCGATCTATCCGTCCGGAGTAGCCGCGATGCTCAGGGCGGATGCTCCCCCGGCTCTGAGGGATGTGCTGGAGGGCCGCCCTCCGTCGGGACCGATCTGGCGCGCCTCGCCGGCTCATATTCTCGAGGAGCAGACCTTTTCCGTCGTGGCCGGCACGAGCGCGGAAACCTGGCTCTCAGAGCGCCTCAAACACTTTCAGATTCCCGCGGAGGTCGTTCCAGTCGAGAGCTTCGAAGCCGGCGTGCGTGGCCTTCTGGAAGGCGCCACGGATGTCTTCTTCGGGCCCCGGCCGATCCTGGTAGAGACCACAGCGGAAATTGAAGAGAAGGACAGCTTGATGATTTTGCAGAGGTTCTTCACCCATGAGCCCGTCGCGCTCACGCTGGCAAGGAACGATGACGATTTTCGGCTGTCTGTCGATCGTTCGCTCAGCCGGCACTTCAGGTCCAGTGAGTTCCAAGACACCTACGCGAAATGGTTCGGCGCGCCGGACGAGGCGGTCCTGACTTTCTTCCTTCAAAGCGCATTGCCGGATTGATGGCGCTCGGAGACATGATCTGGTACAATAATAACACAAGGATACGCGAATGCGGTGATGCGGTATGGCTGCCGTGTTTACACCATCGTGTAGGGGCGTATTCTGGAATGGGGTGGCTTGAAAACACGATTACAGGGGAACGACATGGCCGCATTTGTTCGTAACATTTCCCGTACTGTCTATGCCACAATATTCTCACGATCAATGGTTGCAATTCCTTTCATACTGCTGTCAGCAAACACGCAGGCAGTTGAGCAGGAAATCGCGCCCACAGCTCCCCCTCCGCCGCCTCTCGCGGCCACTCCGGGGGTCCCCTTCGACGTTGCGTTTGGCATCGCCTTGACGACCGACTATGTTTCGCGCGGTATAACCAACTCCAACAGCGAACCTGCAATCCAAGGCTATGTCGAGCCTAGTATCGAACTACCGACGATAGGCACGGCATATGTGAATGTGTGGTCGTCCAACGTCGACTATGGCGAAGGTTTTGAAGGAGCAGAGATCGATGTCGCCGCAGGTATCAGGCCGGAATTCGGTCCGCTGTCGCTCGATCTTGGTTACGTTCACTACTTCTATACACCGGAGCATGTTAGCCCCGATTATGGGGAAATTTTCGCTAAGGCCGACTACAACGTCGAAGACATGTTCACTATTGGCGGCCGCGTATTTTTTGCCCCCGACTTCAACCAGAGTGGAAATACAGCTACCTGGGTTGCCGGCGGCGTGAGGGTACCTTTGCCGCATGACTTCTCGGCGTATGCTGGCATCGGCTACCAGTTCATCGATGATCCCGACGCATTCGAGCAACTCGCATGGATGGCCGGCATCTCGTACAGCTGGAAATCGCTGACCCTCGATGTTCGTTACTGGGGCACCGATCTTTCCGACGAGGGCTGCACGGCTCGCAGCGGCTTCTCCGATGGTTGCGATGACAGGGTGGTGGCGACCATTTCCTTCGATACGAGCTGGTCGGCGGTGAGGGACTGGTTATCTGACAAGTAGCCTGTCTGCTTTGACAAAGGCCTAGCAAGTCGCAGTTTTGGCGGCATCTGGGTAAGCGGAATCGACAACACGTCGAAACAGTCAACGCGGTTGGATGAGCGGAACTTCGAGGTTCCAGGCAGGCCCGAGCGAAGGGCGATCATCGTATTTCAAGGTCTTTGAACCGGCACTGTGACCACTGCTAGCAGGGATTGAGCGCTTCCTTGACAACGCAAGCACCGGACCCGACCAAAAGTGCACCTGCCGCAGGGCCTGCAGTTGCTGTGGCGGAGCACGGTCTCACGACCGGAAAAAGCCTTGGTATGGCGGCGTGTACGGCTATCGTGGTCGGCAACATGGTCGGGTCGGGCTTCTATCTGTCGCCCGCGGCCCTCGCTCCCTATGGCAACCTCGCCATTGTCATCTGGATCGTGATGGGTGCAGGAGCGATCTGCCTCGGCCTGACCTTCGCGAAACTGGCGCGATTAGCGCCCGCAACCGGCGGACCCTACGCTTACACCCGCTTGGCTTACGGCGACTTCCCTGGCTTTCTGGTTGCTTGGGGTTATTGGATATCGATCTGGGCGTCACTGCCAGTAATCGCCATTGCCCTTGCCGGTTCGGTCGTCGACCTGTTCCCGATTCTGCGGGGGAGGACGATGATCGTTGTCTTTACCCTCGGTGCGATCTGGGTTGTGGTCCTGATCAATCTGCGAGGTGTCAAAGCTGCCGGCCTCGTGTCTCAGGTAATGACTTACGCCAAGCTGGTGCCGTTCGGTGCAGTAGCTGTTATTGGTCTGCTCTACATAGACACGTCGCATTTCAGCGAGTTCAATCCGAGCGGCCAGCCGTTGCTGCAAGCCACTGCCGCGCTGGCGCCGCTGACCATGTTCGCCTTCCTTGGGCTTGAATCTGCGACCGTCCCGGCTGGCGACGTTCGCAATCCCGAGCGCACGATTCCTCGTTCGACGGTGCTGGGAATTGTGATCGCGGCGACCCTCTACGTGTTCGGAACGATTGTGGTGATGGGCGTGTTGCCGCGGCACGAACTCGTCCATTCGCTCTCGCCGTTCTCCGATGCAGCCCGAGCGATGTGGGGGCCTGCAGGCGAGATTTCGATCTCCATCGCCGTGATCCTGTCATCTATCGGCGCCCTTAATGGCTGGACCTTGCTGATGGGGCAGGTGCCGATGGCGGCAGCGCGCGATGGGCTATTCCCACCCTTGTTCGGCAACCTTTCGCAGCAAAACGTGCCGGCGATCGGAATCGTGGTCTCGGCCGTGTTGGCGACGCTGCTCATTCTCGTTCAGGCCATAGGCGCGGAGGGCTTCTCGGCGTTCTACAATCTGGTCGTCGGCTTGAGCACGATGGCTGCAGTCATCCCTTACGCGTTCTGCGCACTAGCCGGCAGCCTGGTTTCAGCTCGCGTCAGCGGCGGCGTGCATGTTCCCCGTGTGACGATCGTAGAGATCGTAGCCTTCCTATTCGCCATGTTCACGCTCTACGGCTGCGGGGCAGAGCCCGTTCTTTACGGACTGGTGCTCTTGCTGTTGGGCATTCCTGTGTTTGTCTGGCAACGACGGCGCACAGGCGCGATTGCCATGTAGGAACAGATTGTAGAATGTATGAGCTTGCGAGACATCTTTTCTTCAACGGCGAACGCGCTGGTGTTTTCGAACGTTCTGGCCTCGATCCTCGTGGCGATGAATTTTGCACAAGGGCTGGTGGGCGCGTTCAACACCATCATCCTGCTTGCGGTGATGTCGAGCCTCCTGCCCTACGCGCTCTGCTCGCTCGCCGAGCTTATGATCCTGATTCGGACTGGCCGGACAGTGGCTGGCGCCGGCGTCACCAAGGTCGCGATACTGGGCGGCGTTGGCTTCACCTGTTCGCTCTGGGCGATCTATGGCGCGGGGGCCCAAACAGTCTTTCTCGGTTTCCTGCTCGTTCTCGTGGGAATTCCCATTCACGTCCTGATCAAATGACGCAATGCCCGCGCCGGAGCCCACGGGGCCGCCGGTCTCAAGTAAGGGAGGTTCGACTATGCAACTCGGTGTTCATTCGGAAATCGGCAAGCTCCGCAAAGTGATGGTGTCGCGCCCGTCGCTGGCGCACGAAAGGCTGACGCCGGGTAACTGCCACGATCTCTTGTTCGACGACGTGATCTGGGTGCAGAAGGCACGATCCGATCATGCCGACTTCGTACTTAAAATGAAGGACCGCGGCATCGAGGTTTACGACATCCAAGACCTGCTGACGGAAGTCTTCGACACGGTGCCGGAGGGTCGTAAGTTCGTTCTGGACCGGAGAATAACGGACAATCAGGTCGGTCCCACGCTCTCGCGAATCCTGCGACCATGGCTCGACGAACTGGACGGTCATGCCCTCGCGCGGCACCTGCTCGGCGGAATTGTGCGCGATGACCTACCGGCCGACATGGTGACGCCCATCATGCAAGAGGTGCTGTCAGCGAGCGAGTTTATGGTCCGGCCTGTCCCGAACGCGCTGTTCCAGCGCGACCCGTCCTGCTGGATCTATGGCGGAGTGACCTGCAATCCGATGTTCTGGCCGGCGCGCCAGCCCGAGACGCTTTATCAGCGGGCCGTCTACAAGTTCCATCCCCTTTTCACGAAGAACGAATACGAGATCTGGTGGGGCGACAGCGACGAGGACTGGGGCAATACCAGCATGGAGGGCGGCGACGTCATGCCGATCGGCAAGGGGGTGGTGCTGATCGGCATGGGCGAGCGCACCACACGGCAGGCGGTGAACCAGGTCGCCAACCGGCTGTTCGCCAAGCAAGCCGCCGAACGCGTTATCGCCTGCGTCATGCCGAAATCGCGGGCGGCGATGCATCTCGACACGGTGTTCACCTGCCTCGATCACGACAAGGTAACCGCCTTCCGCGAGGTAGTCGATGAGATCAACTGCTTCTCGCTGCGTCCAGGCGGCGATGCCGGTCTCGAGATCCATAAGGAGAACAAGCACCTGTTCGATGTCTATAAGGAGGCGCTCGGGCTCGACGACCTGCACGTCATCGGCACCGGAGGCAACGCGTTCGAGCAGGAGCGGGAGCAATGGGACGACGGCAACAACGTCGTCGCGCTCGAGCCCGGGGTCATCATCGGCTACGACCGCAACACCCACACCAACACGCTGCTGCGCCGCGCAGGCGTCGAGGTCATCACCATCGGAAGCCAGGAACTCGGCCGCGGCCGCGGCGGTGGTCACTGCATGACCTGCCCGATCCTGCGCGACCCTGCCTACTGAGCCTTCGCCAACCAATTTCAGGGAGAAACATCATGGCATTCAATCTCAAGGGCCGCAGCTACCTCAAGATTGCGGATTTCACCCAGCGCGAGATGCTCTACCTGCTCGACCTTTCGCGCGATCTCAAGCGTGCGAAGTACGCCCGTTCCGAGCAGCAGGCGCTGAAGGACAAGAACATCTGCCTGATTTTCGAGAAAACCTCGACGCGCACCCGCTGCGCGTTCGAAGTCGCCGCCCACGACCAGGGCGCCCACATCACCTATCTCGATCCGGGCGGCAGCCAGATCGGCCACAAAGAATCCATGAAGGACACCGCCCGCGTCCTCGGGCGCATGTTCGATGCCATCGAGTACCGCGGCTCCGGTCAGGGATTGGTCGAGGAGCTTGCCCAATACGCCGGCGTGCCGGTCTATAACGGCCTGACCGACGACTGGCACCCCACCCAGATGCTCGCCGATATGCTGACCATGGTCGAGCATGCCGACAAGCCGCGTACCCAGATCTCGTATGCTTTCCTAGGCGACGCACGCAACAATATGGGCAATTCGCTGCTGATGTTGGGCGCAATCATGGGCTGCGACGTGCGCATGGTGGCTCCGAAGGAGAACCAACCGCATGAGGATGTGCGCGAGATGGCGGCCAAGCGCGCCGCCGAGACCGGCGCACGCATCACCATCACCGACGACGTGGCGAAAGGCGTTAAGGGGGTCGACTTCGTGCACACCGACGTCTGGGTGTCGATGGGAGAGGCAAAGGAAGTCTGGAAGAGTCGGATCGAGCTGCTGACGCCCTACCAGGTCAACATGAAGGTGATGAAGGCGACCGGCAACGCGAACGCGAAGTTCATGCACTGCCTGCCGGCCTTCCACAACACCGACACCAAGGTCGGCAAAGAAATGGCCGAGAAGTTCGGTATCACCGAAATGGAGGTAACTGAGGAAGTATTCGAGAGCCCGATGAACATCGCCTTCGAGCAGGCGGAAAACCGCATGCATACGATCAAGGCGATCCTTGTCGCCACGCTGGGGGCCTGAGCCATGGGACGCGTGGTGGTAGCACTCGGCGGCAACGCGCTTTTGAAACGCGGCGAGGACATGACCGCCACGAATCAACGCAAGAATGCCAAGGTCGCAGCCGAAGCCTTGGCGCCGCTATGCCTGGAGCACGAGACCGTCATCACTCACGGAAACGGCCCGCAGGTCGGACTGTTAGCCCTCCAGGAGATCGCTTACGAGGGCGAAGACTCTCCGTTGGATGTGCTCGGGGCAGAGACCGAGGGCATGATCGGCTACATGGTCGAACAGGAACTCGGCAACATCCTGCCGTTCGAAAAGCCGATCGCTACGATTCTGACCATGGTCGAGGTCAACCCCGATGATCCTGCGTTCAAGGACCCAACCAAGTTCATTGGAAAGGTTTACACCGAAGAGGAGGCGAAATCGGAGGCGGCGGCGAAAGGTTGGCAAGTCAAGCCCGACGGCAAGTATTGGCGCCGGGTCGTGGCCTCTCCGCTGCCACAGCGCATTTTCCAGCTCCGCCCGATCAAGTGGCTGCTTGAAAAGGACGCGGTGGTGATCGCCGCCGGCGGGGGCGGCATCCCGACGATGTATGAACCGGGCAAGGAGAGGCATCTGATCGGCGTCGAATGCGTGATCGACAAGGATCGTGCCTCGGCCCTGCTCGCTAAGGAAATCGGGGCGGATTTTTTCGTCGTCGCGACCGACACGGATGCTGTTTATCTCGATTGGGGCAAGCCTGGACAGCGCGCGATTCGCTCGGCTACGCCCGACGCGCTCGACGCCTACACCTTTCCTGCGGGCTCGATGGGGCCGAAAGTCGAGGCGGCGCAGGACTTCGCCCGGGTAACCGGTGGACGCGCCATCATCTGTGCCCTGCCGGATGTGCCCGCCGCGGTGCGAGGTGAAAAAGGTACTACCATCTCCGTCGATGCTGGAGACATTGTCTTCGGCTGAAGCGGGCAGTGCCGCACGGCGACCGCAAATGGGACGGCAAGCAGCCCGACCACAGTACGCACTTTCACGGGTACCAAGGAATCCGCGGTTACCTGCCTGCAAGTCCGCTATCCACTTTATTGCAGCCCCTCCGACGAATCGACACGAAGGTCCGGAGAGGGTCAGTTCGCGTCATGCGACGCTCGGAACGGAACGACCGCAATGAAGTCGAATCCGGTCGTTCAGAGTGTTGGGCTTTGAACCCTAGTGCGAGGCACGCATTTCGTCGATCTCACCAGCCCACTATTCAGCCATAGTAACCCGAGCATTCCAATACAGCGCCCTGTGGTAGGCCTTCCGGACTTCGTCGGCTCCAACATGTCCTAACTCCGCTTCGATGGCGTCGGGCTGCCATTTGCCGCTTTCGTTGAGCAACGTCGAGGCGGTCGCCCGGAAGCCGTGCGAAGTGACTTCGTTGTTTGCATAGCCTAGACGCCGCAGCGCGGCATTGAGGGTGTTTTCACTAAGCGGCCGCTCGGGCGACCGGATTGATGGAAAGGCAAGGCGACGATTACCGGTATGGGTTCTCAGTTCGCGAAGAATATCGACGGCAAGTGCGGATAATGGCTTGCGGTGTTCCCTGCGCATCTTTGTTCGCTTGGCCGGTATCGTCCACACCGCCTTTTCAAGGTCGAACTCCGACCATTCAGCATGGCGAAGTTCGCCAGGTCGCGGATAGAGGATTGCCATCAGCTTGAGCGCCGCGAGGGTTTCGGGCGTCCCTTCATAGCCCCAAAGCGCTCTCAACAAACCGGCGAATTTTTTCCACTCGATAATCGCGGCGCGGTGAGTGACAGTGGGCGTGACAAGCGCGCCGCGAAGGCCAAACGTCGGATCGTTCGACACTCGCGATGTCGAAATGGCGTATCGGAAAACTTGGCCGATTACCGCGCGCAGTCGTCTAGCTGTTTCATAGTTGCCGTCGCCTTCTACCTTCCGAAGCGGAATGAGAATTTCGGCCGCTGTGATTTCAGTTATCGGCCGCTTACCGAGACTGGCTGCCGCCATGCCAATCAACCATCTTTTCTTTGTCAGCGTCGCGGCTGCCTTGCCCTCCCGTTCCACCTTGGAAAGAAATTCGTCGGCGATCGCGTCGAACGTGCTCGCGCTTGACGCCTGCCGGTTCAATTTGTCCGTCTTGGCTTGTTGCGATGGATCGATGCCCGAAGCCAACAGTTTCTTTGCACCGTCTCGTCTCTGCCCGGCGTTGGCAAGGGAAACGGCGGGATATGCGCCCAGCGCCAGCGTCTTCTGTTTCCCGTCGCAACGGTAGGCCAGCCGCCAGAGTTTCCCGCCCTGCGGCGACAAAAGCAGATGCAGCCCGCCGCCGTCGCTATGCTTCGTCGGTGTTCTCGCTGGCTTCAAAGCTTTAATCAGCGTGTCGGTTAGCGACATTTGTTGGTATCCGGCTTGGCTAGATGTTGGCATTTCGATCGGATGCCAACGAAGATACCAACAAATCAGTCGGATGCCAAGAAACCGCGCTGGACGCTCTCGGATCACTGGGCAACAAAAAAGCCCGGAAAACCGGGCTTTCTTGGAGGTTTCTGGACGCTATCGGATCGTCTGAAACTGGAATTTGGTGCCCAGAAGAGGACTCGAACCTCCACTCCTTGCGGAACACGGACCTGAACCGTGCGCGTCTACCAATTCCGCCATCTGGGCCGGTGCGGGCTCTTTAGGCGGGCAAACGGTGAGTGTCAACGCGCTTTTTTGAAAGCTGCCCCGCCGGCTCAGCCGGCCAGCACTTCCTTGGATGCCACCGTCGAATCGGCGTTGAGCTTGTAGATGACCGGCACGCCGGTGCCGAGCTCCAGCCTGACGATCTCCTCGCCCGACTTGCCGTCCAGCGCCATGATCAGCGCGCGCAGCGAATTGCCGTGCGCCGCCACCAGCACCGTGCCGCTGCGCAGCACATGCGGCTGCAGGTCGTGCAGATAATAGGGCCAGACGCGCGCGCCGGTGTCCTTCAGGCTTTCGCCGCCGGGCGGCGGCACGTCGTAGGAGCGGCGCCAGACATGCACCTGCTCCTCGCCCCATTTCTGGCGCGCGTCGTCCTTGTTGAGGCCTGAGAGGTCGCCATAGTCGCGCTCGTTCAGCGCCTGGTCGCGGATGGTCTCGAGATCGCTCTGGCCGACGGCGTCGAGAATGTGCTGGCAGGTCTTCTGCGCCCGGATCAGCGACGAGGTGAAGGCGATGTCGAATTTCATGCCGCGCGCCTTCAGCTTGGCGCCCGCGTCTTTAGCCTCGGCATGGCCCAGCTCGGTCAGGTCGACATCGCGCCAGCCGGTGAAAAGGTTCTTCAGGTTCCATTCGCTCTGGCCATGGCGCACGAGCACGAGAGTTCCCGACATTTTTGCTCCTTAGGTTTGGTGGATCAGATCGTCTCAGGCGAGTCCGAGCACGTCGCGCATCGAATACAGTCCCGGCTTCCTGCCGTGCGCCCACAGTGCGGCCCTGACCGCGCCGCGGGCGAAGATCGCCCGGTCCTCGGCGTGATGGGCAAGCGTGATGCGCTCGCCGGTGCCGGCCAGCACGACACTGTGGTCGCCGACCACCGAGCCGCCGCGCAGCGTGGCGAAGCCGATCGCGCCGGTCTTGCGCACGCCGGTATGGCCGTCGCGCGACCGCACGCTGTTCCCGTCAAGGTCGATGCCGCGCCCGGCGGCGGCGGCTTCACCTAGCAGAAGCGCCGTGCCCGACGGCGCGTCGACCTTGTGCCGATGATGCATTTCCAGGATTTCGATATCGAAATCGTCGGCATCGAGCGCGCGCGCCGCCTGCTCCACCAGCACCGCCAGCAGATTGACGCCGAGGCTCATATTGCCTGATTTGACGATCGTCGCGTGGCGCGCCGCAGCAGTGATCCTTGCATTGTCGTCCGCCGAGCAGCCGGTGGTGCCGATGACATGGGCGATGCGCGCCTGCGCCGCGTAGCCGGCGAATTCGACGGTCGCCGCCGGGCTGGTGAAATCGAGGACGCCGTCGGCCCTGGCGAAAGCCGGCAGCGGATCGTCGCCGATCACAACCCCGATAGTGCCGATGCCGGCCAGTTCGCCGGCATCCTTGCCGAGATGCGGCGAGCCGGCCCGTTCGATCGCGCCGGCGACGCGGGCGCCCGGAATGGTATGGATGGCGCGGATCAGCGCCTGGCCCATCCTTCCGGCCGCGCCGACCACCACCAGGCCCATTTCATTGACGTCGTTTGTACCGCTCATAAAGTTCTCCCGACCGCCTTCTTCGCGCGTTGCCCCGGAGTTTGGATTGGCTTGCCGTCGTCGACAAGCCCCAGCCCCTTGTTGCCCTGCACCCGGTGGAACCGGGCATAGACGCTGTGCGGGTCGGCCATCAGCGAGGCATGCGTGCCCTGCTCGACCAGCCGGCCCTGTTCCAGCACGATGATATGATCGGCATTGACCACGGTCGACAGCCGGTGCGCAATGACGATGGTCGTGCGCCCCGCCATGATCTGGGTCAGCGCCTGCTGGACGCGCGCTTCCGCTTCGTTGTCGAGCGCCGAGGTCGCCTCGTCGAGCAAAAGGATCGGCGTCTGCCGCACGATGGCGCGGGCGATCGACAGGCGCTGGCGCTGGCCGCCCGACAGCGTCAGGCCGCCTTCGCCGACAGGGGTGTCATAGCCCTGGGGCTGCTGGCGGATGAAGCCATCGGCCTCGGCCTGTTGCGCGGCCAGCTCGATCTCGGCGTCGCTGGCGCTCAGCCGCCCGTAGCGAATGTTGTCGCGAATGGTGCCTTCGAACAGATAGGGCTGCTGCGAGACATAGGCGATGGAGCGGCGCAGCGACTGCTTGGTGACTTTCGAAATGTCCTGGCCGTCGACCTCGATGCTGCCTTCGTCGACATCGTGGAAACGCTGCAGCAGCGCCACCAGCGTCGACTTGCCGGCGCCCGAGGCGCCGACGATGGCCGTCATCTTGCCGGCGGCGGCAACGAAGCTGAGATCCTGCAGCACCGGGGCGTCGGCGACATAGCCGAACGACACATTGTTGAAGCGCACCTCGCCGCGGGTGATCTTCGCTTCGGCCGCTCCGGGCGCGTCGCCCTGCTGCGGCTCGAGGTCGAGCAACTCGTAGATCATGCGTGCATTGACCAGCGCCCGTTCCATGCCGACTTGCATGCGCGCCAGCCGCCGGGCCGGGTCGTAAGCAAGCAGCAGTGCGGTGATGAAGGAAAACACCGCACCGGGCGGCTGGCCGCCGACGGCTGCCCGGTAGCCGGAATAGGCGATGACGCCGGCGACGGCGAAACCGGCCAGCATGTCGGAGATCGGCGATAACCGTTCCGAGACGCGGGCGATGCGGTTTGCCCGCTGCTCGGCGCCGGCGACAAGATCGCTGATGCGCCGCGACAGCTCGTCCTCCAGGGTAAACGCCTTGACGATGGCGATGCCTTGCGTTGCTTCCTGCATGGCGCCGATCAGCCGCGCGTTTATCTGCACGGCTTCGCGCGTGGCGCGCCTTATCCTGCGGGTCAGGTAGACGACGGTGTAGATCAGCGGCGGCCCGACCAGCAGCGACATCAGCGACAGCATCGGATCCTGCCAGATCATGACGCCGATCAGCGCGATCAGCGATACGGCGTCGCGTGCCAAGGATGTCAGCGTCATCGACAGCAGGTCGCGGATGCCGTTGACGTTCTCGTTGATCTGGGCGGCCAGCCGTCCCGAGCGCGTGTCGTTGAAGAAACCGATGCCGAGCTTCATCAGATGGGCGAAGATGCGGCGCTGGTAGCGCGCCACCAGATTGTTGCCGATCCTGGCCAGCGTCACCGCCTGGCCGTAGGTGGCCAGCCCGCGCAGCATGAAGGCGCCCAGGATCAACAAGCAGATCAGCGCGATGAGATCGCCGCGCTGCTGGTAGAATATCTGGTCGACGACATCCTTCATGATCCAGGCGGTGAAGGCGGTCGTGGCCGCAACCATCACCAGGCACAGAACGGCCAGAGCATAATACCAGCGATAGTCGCGGCCGTTCTCAGTGAGAATGCGGCGGATCACCGCCACGACCTCGCCGGGCCGGGCTTTGGCTTGGTGGTTTAGCGACTGGTTCAAGTCGGGATCGTTCCGTGATGTCGGTCCGGCTCCGCGGCCGGGTTAATTCGGCAATCCTCTTAGCGCCCCGGTGCCGGCTTGCCTATGGCCGAGGCCGGCAAAAACTCTGTGGGGTCACGCCCGCCAGCGTCGCCCCGCCGTCTGGACGCCGAACAGCGATGGGTTTCTGGCAAAGGCGGCAAGGCCGGAAAGCGCTGCCAGCGGATGGGTGATCACATAGACCGGCATGGTGCGCATCAACTCGCTGTGCGGCGCCTTGTCCTCGAAGGCGGCGCGGAAATTGCCGGTTTTCAGCGCCGGCAGGATTTTCTGCGCGATGCCGCCGGTCAGGAAAACGCCGCCGCGGCTCATGAACACCAGCGCAAGGTCGCCGGCGGTGCGCCCCAGGCAGGTGACGAACAGCGACAGCGCTTCCTCGGCCACCGGATCTGACTTCGCCAGCGCCGCGGCGGTGACCTCGGCCGGCGTGGTCAACGGCGCCGGCTTGCCGTCCGCCTTGGCCACCGCCCGGTAGGCATTGACCAGGCCGCGCCCGGACAGGATCTGTTCGCCGGAGATTCTGCCCTCGAGCTTCTCGATATACGCAAACACCTGGAAATCGCGCGGCGAGCGCGGCCCGATATCCATGTGCCCGCCCTCGCCGGGCACCGGGATCCAGTGGTTCAGCGCGTGCACCAGGCCGGCGACGCCAAGCCCGGTCCCGGGGCCGAGCACCACGCGCCCGGCATTCGGCTCCGGCGCATCGCCGCCGATCTTTTCCATATGCTCTTCGCCGAGCGCCACGACGGCCAGCGCCTGCGCCTCGAAATCATTGAGCACCACGACGTCGCCGAGGCCGAGGCTGGCAAACATTTTTTTCGGCTTGACGATCCACGGGCAGTTGGTGAGCGGGATCTCGTCGCTGTCGACCGGGCCGGCCACCGCCAGAACGGCGGAGTTGGGCCGCATCGACGAGCGGTCGAGCACCGCCGCCTGGATCGCCGCGTCGATCGTGTTGAAATTGGCGGTCTGGACGATCTGCGGTTCGGTTGATTCCGAATCCGCGTCGAGCACGATCGAAAAGCGCGCATTGGTGCCGCCGATGTCGCCGATCAGGACCGGAAACTGCAGCACGGTGTCGTCGTCTGGCATGCTCTCGTCCGTCCCGGTTCCCAGTGGCGTTCCGTTCTTTCGTTGACTACCGCATGACCCGGGAAAGGGAAAGTCGCTTCAGGGTCAGTTCCGGAGCAATCACTTCCGGTCCGAATTTCGTACTAACCTCATTCAGCGTTGGCGCTGCCCCTCACCTGCGTGCCGGCATCCTCTCCCCGAATAGTGACGGGGAGAGGGACGCTCTTGTCACCGGTTTCGCCAATCACCAGCGTCGCAGGCAGGGCGCGAAGGCAGCGGCCAGCCCGAGAAATGCCCGGCAGGGCAATGAGGGGCGGCGCCGCCCCCAACAGTTGGTTGTTGGCCTCAATACCCCGGCCGGGGTCGCGGCAGCGGAATGCCGATCTCGGGCGTTTCGGCGTAGGCGTTGGCCGTGGCCGGGAGGGCTGCCGCGCCGCTTGCCGATGCCCGCGCCGGCGACGGAGCCTTGGTGAGAACGGGTGCAGCCGCGACCGGCACCCCGTCGCCATGATAGTCGCCATAATAGGTGACCGCCTCCGCCGAAGCCGGATTTGGCCCGTCGAGCACGGCCTGGCATGCTGCGGGCAGGCTCGCCATCGTCATCAGGTCGCGCGCTTTCGGCCTGTCCGGGTTCTTGTTGGGGCGCCACGGCTCCTCGGTGAACCACCATGCCAGCGACTGGTCGCAGCCGTCGCCTGGCGCGGTGTTTTCCTGCGCCTTGCATTTGGGCGAGCCGGGCTGGCAGCCGATGCGGATGTGGAAGTGATAGTCGTGGCCCCAGAACGGCCTTACCTTGCGCAGCCATCCACGGTCGCCTTTCACCGTGTCGCAGAGCTTCTTCTTGATGCCGGGATTGACCAGGATGCGCTCGACTTCCGCATAGCTTGCCGCGCGCTTCAGCAGCCGCGTATGCGCCGGCGCCCAGAGCGCATCTTTAACCAAATGGGTCTTTTCGTCGACAAGCAAGGTGGCGCTCATGTTTTCGCGCTGCTCGAGCGAAAGCTTGCGGTCGGGCATTGGCGTCAGCCAGATGTCGGCGTCGAGGCCGATCTGGTGCGAGGCATGGCCGGTCAGCATCGGACCGCCGCGCGGCTGCGAAATGTCGCCCACCAAAAGGCCGGGCCAGCCATCGGCCGCGGCGTCGCGCGACAGTCTCTCGATCAGCGCGATCATCGTCGGATGGCCCCAGCGGCGGTTGCGCGAAGGCCGCATCACCTCCCATTTCGGGCCGTTCAGGGGTATGGCGACGCCGCCGGCAAAGCAGCCCTTGGAATAAAAACCGATCGACTGCGGCAAAGCCACGGCCGGCAGTTTTTTGGCGCCGAACAGGTTTTTCGCCAGTTCCTCGGCCGCCGCAGGTCGCGCTGCAAGCCCCGCCAAGGCGAGGACGGCGAGTGCTGCTAATGCATGTCGCCCAAAAGTGCGCAGCGTTTTTGGGACAACGACATGCGTAAACAGAAATCTAAAGCGCGTTGCGACGCGCTTCAGCAGCGATTTGCCGGGCAATGGTCGCTTCAACATCGTCATGAAAGCAGAACCCCTCTGCAAATTGGTCGAATCATATCACGCCCGGCGCGCGATTTCGATCACGACCGCTTCATCGGGCTGCGCGCCTCGCCATCGCGCCAGTTGCCCAAAACCCACATATGGTCGAAGGCCGACCGGTAGTCGGGAAAGCGGAAGCGATAGCCGGCCGCCTTGATCGCCGTGTTGGCGACACGCTTGTTCTCGCCATAGAAGGACCGCGCCATGGGCGAAAGTTGGGCGGTCTCGAACGGAATTTCCGGCGGCGGTGTGACGCCCATCAGCCCTGCGGCATAGGTGACGACGTCCTGCGGCGGCGCAGGCAGGTCGTCAGTGACGTTGAAGATGCCGCCGCTGATGTCCTCGAGCAGATGCCAGAGCGCCCCGGCAATGTCGTCGCAATGGATGCGGTTGAACACCTGGCCGGGCTTGATCAGCCGCCGCGCGGTGCCGTTTTCCAGATTGACCAGGGCATTGCGGCCCGGCCCGTAAATGCCGGAAAGCCGCAGGATCGCCACCGGCCGGGCGATGTCTCGACCCAGCTTCAGCCAGTCCTGCTCGGCGGCGACACGCAGCATCGAGCGCTTCGACAGCGGCCTGCATTCGGAGGTCTCGTCGACCCAGCCGCCGCCATGGTCGCCGTAGACGCCAACGGTGGAGAGATAGGCGATCCATTCGAGCGCCGGCATCTTCGCGATTGCCTGGCGCGCCGCATTCAGCACCGGGTCGCCGGCCTCTTCCGGCGCCACCGAGACGACGAGGTGGGTTGTTTTCTCGAGCGCGTCGCTGATTTCAGGCGTCAGCGCGCCATCGAAAAGCAGCGGCTGGATTCCGGCTTGCCGCAGCGCTTCGAATTTCTCCGCTGCGCGTGTCGTGCCAAGGATCGTGCCGGCATCCTTGCTGGCGCGGGCAAATGCCTTGCCCGAATAGCCGGCGCCGAAAATGAGGATCTGCTTCTCGCTCATGCATGCGCCTCGATCTGGTTTGCCAGCGCCAGGCGCCATTCGCGTCGCACGGCCTCGTCGCCTTCTGCTTTCACCGCAGCGGTGGCCGATTTGGCGAAATCCGAAGCCGGCACAAGCCGTGACAGCGCCCATACCGCTGCGCCGCGCACCAGCGGCGAGGCGTCACCGAGCAGCGCACGCACGGCGTTTCCGAGCGAGGGTTCGCCGGAATTGCCGGCGGCGATCAGCACGTTGCGGACAAAGCGGTCGCGACCGATGCGCTTGACCGGCGAACCGCTAAAGAACGACCGGAAGGAAGCGTCGTCGAGCGCCAACAGATCGGCGAGCGGCGGCTCGCGCAAGTCCGCGCGGGCGACGAGCTTTGCCTCGGACGCTGCCCGGGCAAACTTGTTCCATGGGCAGGCGGCCAGGCAATCGTCGCAGCCATAGATGCGGTTGCCGATTTTTTCGCGGAACTCGTGCGGGATCGGCCCCTTGTTCTCGATGGTGAGGTAGGAGATGCAGCGGCGCGCATCGAGCCGGTAGGGAGCCGGAAAGGCGTCGGTCGGGCAGGCGTCGAGACAGGCGCGGCAAGAGCCGCAATGGTCGTCTTCGGGCGTATCGGATGCAAGCTCGGCGGTGGTGAAGATGGTGCCAAGGAACAGCCAGGAGCCGTGCTCGCGGCTGACCAGATTGGTGTGCTTGCCTTGCCAGCCGAGGCCGGCGGCTTCTGCCAGCGGCTTTTCCATCACCGGGGCGGTGTCGACGAACACTTTTACGTCGCTCCCAGAGTGCCCCACGATCTTGCCGGCGATCTCTTTCAGCCGGCCCTTCATCACATCGTGATAATCGCGGTTCTGCGCATAGACGGAGATCGCGCCCCGCTGGCGCTTGCCCAGCACCGCGCGCGGGTCGTG
Organism: Mesorhizobium sp. WSM4817; assembly: GCF_055811135.1. Classification (NCBI taxonomy): domain Bacteria; kingdom Pseudomonadati; phylum Pseudomonadota; class Alphaproteobacteria; order Hyphomicrobiales; family Phyllobacteriaceae; genus Mesorhizobium; species Mesorhizobium sp. WSM4817. The sequence goes on from NZ_JBVVQQ010000001.1 coordinate 365,529, forward strand.
GTCCGGCCCGTAGTTCATGGCCAGCACGATGATCGAGCGAACTTCGGGCCAAAGCGCCAGCGGCTCGCCGCGGCGTTCGAGCGTCTCGGCGATCCAACCCATCGAGCCGTGGAAGCCGTCGGCGACGAATGCGGCAAGCCGGGCCGGCGCCTGCGGGATGGCATCGGGCGTGGTGACGGCAACGGCATCGAAACCGGCGCGCCGCGCCTCGCGGTCGATCAGCGCGCGCAAGTTTTGCGATCTAGAAATCGAGGTCCGCATAATGTGACACCGGTGACAGGCCGCGCACCCGGTCGGACAAAAGCGGCCGGAACGATGGCCGTGATTTCACCCGTGCATACCATTCGCGCGCGGCAGCGTGTTCGCGCCAGTCGATCTCGCCGAGATAGTCGAGCACGGACAGCGCAGCCGCAGCCGCGAGGTCGGCATAGGTGACCTTGCTGCCGGCCAGCCAATGGCGGGTGCCGGCCAGCCAGTTGGTGTATTTCATGTGCTGGCGGATGTTGGCGCGCGCGGCGCGGATCGCCGCCGAATCGGGCGAGCCGCCGCCCGCCGTTTCCGGCATGATCGGCTTCAGCACGCGCTCGCGCACCAGGTGCCGCGTCACCTCGCTATCGGCCTTGCTGAGATACCAGTCGGTCAGCCGGCGGATTTCGGCGCGCTCCATCGGGTCCTCGGCGAACAGCCGCTTGTCGCGCTTGAGCACGCCGCGCGTCTCGTCGAGATATTCGCCGATGACCATGGCGCCGACGATCGGCACGTCGCCCTCGGCAAGCAGGATCGGCAGCGTGCCGGCCGGGTTCAGCGCCAGGAACTCCTTGCGCCGCATCCACGGCTTTTCCTCGATCAGCGCCAGTTCCTCGCCATACTCGCCGAAAGCGAGGCGAACGAAGCGGCAGGTGGCGAACATCGGGTGGTGGAAAAGCGTCAGCATGGTCCCGCGATAATAGAGCGCACTGGCAAATCGCCGGCTGCGCCGGTAAGTCTTGGCCGCCCCGATTCAGGGGGCCGCCCCGATTCAAAGGGCCGTCAGGGTGCTGCGACCTATAGGAGGAGTTCCGCGCCATGACAAGCAAGCCGTTCTTCAAAGCTCTCACTCGAACGCCGAGGTTTCCATGGAAAGCCAGACCATTGTCGAAGCGCTGCTGCTCGGCATGATCGAGGGCATGACCGAGTTCATTCCGGTCTCGTCGACCGGCCATATCCTGCTTGCCGGTCATTTTCTCGGCTTCCATTCGACCGGCAAGGCCTTCGAGATCCTGATCCAACTCGGCGCCATACTGGCGATCCTCAGCGTCTATTTCCATCGCCTGTGGCAGATGCTGGTCGACCTGCCGCGTGATCGGGTGACGCGGCATTTCGTTCTCGGCATCCTCGTTGCCTTTCTGCCGGCGGCCGTCATCGGCGCGCTGGCGCATGGCTTCATCAAGACGGTGCTGTTTGAATCGCCGAGGCTGATCTGCGTCATGCTGATCATCGGCGGCCTGGTCCTGCTGTGGGTGGATCGGTTCAAGCCGAAGCCGCTCTATCACGACGTCGAGCGGTTTCCGCTCCGGCTCTATCTGCAGATCGGACTGTTCCAGTGCCTTTCGCTGATCCCCGGCACGTCGCGTTCCGGTTCGACGATCGTCGGCGCGCTGCTTCTGGGCGTCGACAAACGCGCGGCTGCGGAATTCTCCTTCTTTCTCGCCATGCCGACGATGGTCGGCGCCTTCGCCTTCGACCTGTTCAAGAACCGCAATGTGCTGACCAGCGCCGATCTGCCCATCATCGCCGCCGGTTTCATCGCCGCCTTCGTCGCGGCGCTTATCGTCGTGCGCTTCCTGCTCAACTACGTCTCGCGCCACGGCTATTCGCTGTTCGGCTGGTGGCGGCTGGTTATCGGCACCGTCGGCCTGGCGGCGCTGTTTGTCCGGGGGTGAGTGCAGAGACTGCCCCCACACTACTCCGTCGAGTTCCTTCGCGCCCCCCTCTGTCCTGCCGGACATCTCCCCCACGAGGGGGAGATCGGCAGTTTTCGCGACAGCGCCTCTTTTTCAACGTTCGAAGTTGGCGAAGACGGCGCAACTTCCGATCTCCCCCCTCGTGGGGGAGATGGCCGGCAGGCCAGAGGGGGGCGCTGTCCCGCTGACGTCTCGCAAGATTCGGATGGCGGCGACCTTCCTCAACTCCGCCCGTAAAAAACGTTCTCGATATGCACCGGCCAGCGCCACGGCAGCACCGCGACCATGTCGAAGCGCACCGACAATCTGCCATAGTCGGACTGGCGCGACAGCCAGAGATCGGCGGCGCTTTCGATGCGGCGCTCCGATTCGCAGCGAACAGCTTCCATCGCTTCCACCAGCGTGCGGCGAGCCTTCACCTCGACGATCAGCACCAGGTCGCCGCGCCGTGCGATCAGGTCGATCTCGCCGAACCGCGTGCGGTGGCGGCGGGCCAGGATCCGATAGCCCTTCACCATCAACGCCGCAGCCGCCAGCCACTCGCTGCGGTGGCCGCGCCGATAGGCCCGCTGGCGGCTGGCGACCGGGCGATCAGCCATTGCGGGCTTTCCCGGTGTCGCCCTCTTTCCCAGTGTCCTTGAGTTCGAGCAGCCGCCGGTAAAGCGCCTGCTTCTGGCCGCCGGTCATCTTGGCGGCTTCCGCCGCCGCCTTGGAGGCCGGCATCTCGGCGGCAAGCGAAAGCAGAAGCCGGTCGATGTCGGCCGGTTCGTCGGCCGTTGCGTCCGACGGGCCGACGCAGATGACGATCTCGCCCTTCGGCGTGTCGGCCGCCGCGTAATGATCGGCGAGCGACTGCAAGCTGCCGGTCCGTATCTCCTCGAAGGTCTTGGTCAACTCGCGACCGATCGCGGCCTTGCGGGCGCCACCCAGCGCCTCGACCATGGCACCGAGCGTCTCGGCCAGGCGGCGCGGCGATTCGAAGAAGATCAGCGTCGCCGGCACGGTTTTAAGCGATTCCAGCCGCGTCAGCCGTTGGCCGGTCTTCACCGGCAGGAAGCCGGCGAACAGGAAGGCGTCAGAGGGCAGGCCGGAGGCCGTCAGCGCCGCGAGCGGCGCCGACGGGCCGGGGATCGGCACGACGCGAATGCCCTGGTCGAGCGCTTCGCCGACCAGTCGGTAGCCCGGGTCGGAGATCAGCGGTGTGCCGGCGTCCGAGATCAGCGCCACGCTCTGCCCTGCCAGCAAGGCTGCGATCAGCTTTGGGCCGGCCTCGCCGGCATTGTGCTCATGATACGCAGTGGTGCGGCGGCGGATGCCGTAGCGGTCGAGCAGCACGCGACTGACACGCGTGTCCTCACAGGCGACGATGTCGGCTGCGGCGAGCGTTTCAAGCGCGCGTAATGTGATGTCGGCGAGATTGCCGATCGGCGTCGCCACCAGGTAGAGCGCCGGCTCGAGCGGCCGGGCCGGTATCTCGGTCTGGCCGATCACGTAGCTGCGTTTTGCCGACTCGCCGGTCACCGGTGTTCCCCCGTCAGGCTCTGACCTTGAATGCATTCGGCCCTGTTTGGCACGGCTCACGCCGGGTTGCAAAACCCATGCCGAAGTGACGCGGCTGTCATGCCTTTGCCACACTGCGGAACGAAACCGTGCCCGGCGGATTTATGCCTGATCTCGGGAGGAGCAGGATGGACAGCCTCAAGATACAAGACGTTTTCGAACCCTACTATGCAGGCCGCAAGCGCTTTGCCGTGCGAAAGGACAAGGGCCTGCCTGCCAAAGCCGGCGCCGGCTCGGCTAAAAAGCCGCGAAAGCGTCGGCCGTCAAAGGCAACCAAGCTCGAGATCGAGCCCTCGACCGGCACCGGCAGCACGATGGAGCACTGACCAGACGATGCCCAATCGCTTCGACATTTTCATCACCCGCCTTGAAACCAAAAGCTCCCGCAATGGAGCGCCCCCACATCCGACAAGCGATCGATACCGCGCCCGCCGCGACAAGGGCGAGGCCAAGCCGGCTCGCGACGGCGAGGCGGACGCCGAGAAAGACCACGCCAAGCGCCTCCCCAAGCACGACGCCTGACTACCGCGACCTTCGCGATTGGCCGAGACACTTCTCTCTAAAGCGTGGGGGAAACGCTCGGCCACATCATTCAACCCGGATTGTTAGACACGCACGCTTCCAGCAGACGCTGGGTCCACGAACTCATCGTCCTCTGGAATGTCGCCAGCCTCTGTTCGTAACGTGCTAATATTGAACCTGCGTGCGCGCGCTTGAGCGTACGGGAGAGGATCATGTCGGCAACTTTAACCGCACTGGGCAGCAGAGAGGTCTACAGGCTGGGAGATTTCAACCTGGTTGGTCGTGGCGAACATTCCACCATACGCTTGGAAGACGGGGAAGTTTCGCGCCAGCATGCAACGATCCGGCGCGACGGCGCGAACTACTGGGTTGTTGATGTCGGCAGTGCCAATGGCAGTTATGTGAATGACGTGGCGCTCACAACCGCGCGTGTGCTGCACACCGGCGATCGCGTCCAGTTCGGCAGATCGATTTTTCTTTTCGACCAGGGCACGACTGCCCCCGATCCAGATTCGCAAGTGGCGAACACAAAAACTCAATGGGGCAACCCGGCAGCCCCCAAGAGCCGGCCGGCCACGCTGTTCGTTGCTGATTTGAAGGAGTTTACCGGAATTAGCGCCAGGCTGTCCCCGGAACAGGTGGCGGCCCTCCTGGCCGAGTGGTATATGGACTGCAATATGATCTTGAAGCACTACGGTGCCTCGATCGACAAATTCATCGGTGATTGTGTATTTGCTTATTGGCACGAGACGGCAGCGGACGTCTGTGTCGCTGCGGTTCAGGCTGCCCAGGCGCTCCGCGCTGCGGAAGACGCGGCTACGTCGCCAACCCGAGTACTGGTCAGGGAACAACAAGACATCGTACTCGACTGCCGCATTGGCCTTCATGTGGGTGAAGTTGCTATCGGCGTTATGGGCAAAGGCATCAACACCGCGCTGGGCGATGCCGTGAATTTGGCCTTTCGTATTGAGGGATTGACGCGAAAACTGGACAAGCCGCTATTGGTCAGCGCCCAGTTCGTCGAGCACTGGCCTGAAGGCAGACAATATTTCAAGTCCTGCGGCTATCACGAGGTCAAAGGGCGCGCCGAGATGATCGAGGTATTCAGCCTAGAATAGACGCGCCAGCAGGAGCATAGCTTTCTGCTGCCGCTTGCCGCCGGTTCTCGCCGGCTTCAACAGGGCTCGTGGCCGCTGAGGGACGCCAGATCGGCAAGTTCTGCCGAGGCACGTCACTCGCAGATTGTAATTCGATCGCGGCAGAAGCCGCTGCCCCGGCGTGCCCCGGCGGCCCGCGCTCGGACCCTGCACTCATCGTGGGTTTCTGCCCTGCAAACGCGAGCTGGCCTGCTCGCGCTCGGAGCAGCGGCGGCACGCTTCTGTTCCGTTGTCGGTCGTGGCCGGGTATTCGGGCCATTTGCATGGCCGGGTTCTTGTATCGAATTCGGCCGGGCAACCACCGGACACACGCGCGCTGTGCTTCCTTCCAATATCTTCAAAGCAATTGTTGTCGGTTTCGCCATGTCGATCTCAGCGCCGGAGTGGCGAGCGAAACGGCGCAACGCCTCCCGGGTCCTTCCACCCCAGATGCCGTCTGGGTTTCCCGGCTTACACCCAACGCGGCCAAGCTCGCGCTGTATCCGCTTCGCCAGCTCGTTCGGGGCATCTTCCTGGCTGGCGTCCGATTGATGATCTGCATTCTCCAACTGTTGAATTTGGAGTCTGGCGAGAGGCACAAACAGGCCCTCCGGGTACAGTTGAAGATAATCCTTTAACGCTCCGCTGCTTTTGGAGCCGCGGATTGAGGTCCACAACTCGATTTCCGTCAGGCTCGCATCTCGGCTGCTGTTGTTGGCTGGCGAGACTGCCGTTGGCCCACGAGGAGGGGCAATGAAAATTTCCCTGCCAGGCAGCGATCCGTACGTGAATGGTTCCTGCTTGCCGCCTGTCGCGGCCAGAACAGTGTCGCGAACCTTGCGGAACACGAATTGGATGTCTACCCCGGGTTCACCCAAATGCGCCAACAGCCCTGCAGTGTAGGGACTGTTCCGTCCCGCTCCATCGAAAGCGGTTGTACCTTCCTTCGCAGCGTACCCGACCAGGGTTCCGGCTGCCGGTTCAATCGCAGCCAGGCCTCTGCCGATGGAACGCGTTGCATTTGATCTTCGCATGGCCGCGATAAAAGGGTTGTCCCGGCAAGCATCAAGTAGAACCACCCGCACGCCGGAGACACGGGACAACGCGTTCATCACCAAATCCAGCGGGATTGCCTCAAACTCCACGTCGGAATCAGCGCTCAGGCTGACGTCTGTAGGCACGAGAAAATTTCTATTCTCGACCTCAACCCCATGTCCCGCGAAGAAGATTATTGCGAAATCAGCACCTTCCGCCGCGCGACCGAACTCCTGCAGAGCTTTCCTGAACGCGGTATGGTCCAAGTCCATCTTGCGAGATACTTTGAACCCTACCTTTGAGAGCAAGGCCGCCATGTCAGCAGCGTCATTGTTCGGATTGGGAAGTTTAGCGACCCGTTGATAGCTCGAATTGCCGATCACCAGCGCAACGCGTTTTTCAGCCCACGCCACCTCCAGCCCGCCGATCAGAGCAATGACAGCAAGCGCGATGTTGAAGAGGCGCATTTTAGCCCCGTGCTCTGCTTCAGCCGCAGATTAGCGGCACCCGACCGAAGCTTGACCAGTCAGGCCCACGCTTGCAAGTCACTATCGGTTGCGGATTGCGGTGGGATGGCCGGCCAAGCAAGCCGAATTTCCAGCATCCTTGCTTGAGCCGATAAATTGTCTGTGACAGTTCAGATCTTGGCCCAAGCTTTACCGCGCCAGATCCGCCACCACAGCATCTAGCACGATCATGCCGGCCGGCGTGGCGCGCAGGCGGGCATTGCCGATCGGCGCCACCAGCCCCTCGCTCTGCAGCATCGACAGCCGCGCCGTCGACAGGCCGCGGCCGGAAAACGCTTCATAGCGAGAGAGGTCGATGCCCTCGGCCAGCCTCAGCCCCATCAACAGGAACTCGTCGGCCTCTTCCGAGCGCGTCAGGATCTCGCCGCCGGTGACGCCATGGCCCTTGGCCTCGACCAGATTGGCCCAGGTTTCCGGCATTCTTTCGGCGATCGTCACCACGCGACGGCCGTTTTCGACGAAGCGGCCATGCGAGCCGGGACCGACGCCGACATATTCGCCATAGCGCCAATAGGTCAGATTGTGCCGGCTTTCGGCGCCTGATCTGGCGTGGTTCGAAATCTCATAGGCCGGCAGCCCATGCGCAGCGGTGATCTCCTGCGTCAGCGCATAGAGATCGGCGGCATGGTCATTGTCGGGAATAGCGAATTTCCTCGCCGCATGCAGCGCGTGGAACGGCGTGCCTTCCTCGATGGTCAGCTGGTAGAGCGACAAATGGTCGGCGGCGTGGCCGATCGCCTGCTCGAGCTCCGCCTGCCACGCTTCCGGTGTCTGTCCGGGCCGTGCGTAGATCAGGTCGAACGACAGCCGCGGGAAAATCTCACGCGCCAGGCCAATCGCATGCAGCGCTTCATCGACATTGTGCAGCCGGCCGAGAAAGCGCAGATCCCTGTCGTTCAGCGCCTGCACGCCGAGCGACACCCGGTTGACGCCTGCCGCCCGGTAGCCGTGAAAGCGCTCGGCCTCGACCGAAGACGGGTTGGCTTCCAGCGTCACTTCGATGCCAGCAGGCACTGTCCAGTTCTTCGCCACCGCGTCCAGCACCGTCGCCACGGTTTGCGGCTTCATCAGCGATGGCGTGCCGCCGCCGAGAAAAATGCTGGTCACCTCGCGCGGTCCGGTGCGGTTGCGCATCGTCGCAAGCTCGGTCTCGAAGGCGCGCGCGAAACGCTCCTGGTCGACCGGCTGGTGGCGGACATGGCTGTTGAAGTCGCAATAGGGGCACTTGGCCGCGCAGAACGGCCAGTGCACGTAGACGCCGAAACCGGGGCTGCGGTCGAGCAGCATGGTCATTTCACCGCCGATCGCGCCAAATCCAGTCTGGCTTGCGCGAATTTCTGGAAGGCGCGAGCCCGATGCGACAATGCCGTCGGCTGGCCGGGCTTCCAGCCATGTTTCTCCTCTGCGGTCATCTCGCCAAAAGTCTTTTGGAAACCGTCCGGCACGAACACCGGGTCGTAGCCGAAGCCGAGTTCGCCGCGCGGCGGCCATACCAGCGTGCCCTCGACTTCGCCACGGAAATATTCGGCCGCGCCGTCGGGAAAGGCCAGGCAGATGACGGCGACGAAACGGCCCTTGCGCTGCGCTGGATCAACCGCGCCGATTTCCTGCAACGCCACTTCGGCTCGCTGCATCGCCATGCCGAAGTCGCGGCTCCCGTCGGGCGCCTCGGCCCAGTTGGCGGTGTAGACGCCGGGCGCTCCGCCCAGCGCATCGACACACAGGCCGGAATCGTCCGACAATGCCGGGAGGCCTGTCGCCTTGGCGGCGGCAAAGGCCTTGATATAGGCGTTCTCCTCGAAGGTGGTGCCGGTCTCGTCCGGCTCGGGCAGGCCATATTCCTTGGCCGACTTCGCTTCTATGCCGAACGGCGCCATCAGATCGGCGAATTCGCGCAATTTGCCGGCATTGTGGCTGGCGACAACGATCTCATGTCCATCAAGCGAATGCATCAGATGCCCCAGATTCTTGGTTCGGCGAATTCGATCGAATTGCCGGAGGGGTCGCGAACATAGATCGAGCGGCCACCCTGCGGCCATTCGAACTCGCTCTCGATGGCGATTTTCTTGCGCTCAAGATGCGCTCTCCAGCGCACGATCTCGTCCGCGCTCGCCGCAAAGCAGAGATGGCCGTCGCCGACCGTGCCGTGCGGCGGCACTTTCAGCTTGGCATCGGGCGCCGGCGGGATCTTGGTCGCCTCGGCGTTGAAAATGAGCAGCACGCCGTCCCCGCAACGGAAGAAAAGATGCCTGCCGTCGACCTTGCCCAGCAGATCGAGCCCGAGCACATCGGTGTAGAATTTTTCCGCGGCATCGAGGTCGGTCACGTACAGCGCTGATTCGAGGATGGCAGAGGGTGTCACGAGGCACCCCCCTCTGGCCTGCCCTCTTTGCCAAAACTTGGCATCTCCCCCTCAAGAGGGGAGATTGGCAGCTTCAGCGCTTCCGCACATCCCACGCCGCCGACAGTTGGCGAAAGCCGATTGGATACCCGATCTCCCCCCTTGAGGGGGAGATGGCCGGCAGGCCAGAGGGGGGCGGACAAGCTCGGCATTTTCAGGACTACGCTACAGCCATCTGCTGCAGGCTGACCAGTCGCGCAATGCCTTTCTTGGCCAATTCCATCAGCGCCGCAAATTGCTCTTCCGAGAAAGGCTCGCCCTCGGCCGTGCCTTGTATCTCGACGATGCCGCCCTTGCCGGTCATGACGAAATTGGCGTCAGTGCCGGCCGATGAATCCTCGAGATAGTCGAGGTCGATGACCGGCTGGCCGTCGTGGATGCCGCAGGAGATAGCCGCGACATGGTCCTTCAGCACCTTGGCGACGCTGGCCATCTGCCGGGCTTCCATCCAGCGCAGGCAGTCGTAAAGCGCCACCCAGCCGCCGGTGATCGAGGCGGTGCGCGTGCCGCCATCGGCCTGGATCACGTCGCAGTCGACGGTGATCTGCTGCTCACCCAGCGCCTGCAGATCGACCACTGCGCGCAGCGAACGGCCGATCAGCCTCTGGATTTCCAGCGTGCGGCCGCCTTGCTTGCCAGCCGAAGCCTCGCGGCGCATGCGCTCGCCGGTCGAGCGCGGCAGCATGCCGTATTCCGCCGTCACCCAGCCCTTGCCGGAATTGCGCATCCAGCCCGGCACCTTTTCCTCGAGGCTGGCGGTGCACAGCACGTGGGTGTCGCCGAACTTCACCAGGCACGAGCCTTCCGCGTGCTTGGAGACGCCGCGCTCAAAGGAGATGGCGCGCATTTCGTCGAATTGGCGTTTGGAAGGGCGCATTCAGGCTTCTTTCTTGTCGTTTTAGGAGTCGTGGCCGGCTTGTAGCCGCACGCGACGAGAGGCGCAAAGGAAAATGGACCAGTTGCGCGGGCGCGGCCGATGTCTATATCCTTGGGCCGGAGGTATTTGGCTCGAATGACCAAGGCAGTCGATCCCGGTTCCCAGTCGGCGGCAGCGCTCCAATCCCCCGCGCTTCAATCGCCCGCGCTTCAATCGCTCGACATGCGCTCGCGCGACATCTTTCGGCGCATTGTCGATTCCTATCTGAAGGACGGCGAGCCGGTCGGCTCGCGCAGCCTGTCGCGTATCCTGCCGTCTTCGCTGTCGCCGGCCACCATCCGCAATGTGATGAGCGATCTCGAGCATCTCGGCCTGATCTACGCGCCGCATATCTCGGCCGGCCGATTGCCGACCCAGGCCGGCCTGCGCTTCTTCGTCGATGCCTTCATGGAGCTTGGTGATCTCTCCGACGAGGAGCGCCGCACCATCGAGGCGCAGGTACGCGCCTCCGGCTCTGGTGCGACGCTGGAGCACGTGCTCACCGAGGCGAGCCAGATGCTGTCCGGCATGTCGCGCGGCGCCGGCCTCGTGCTTGCCGCCAAGAACGAGGTGGCGCTCAAGCATATCGAATTCATCCAGCTCGAGCCGAACAAGGCGCTGGCCGTGCTGGTGTCGCAGAACGGCGACGTCGAAAACCGCGTCGTCGACCTGCCCGCCGGCATCACCGTCTCGCAACTGCACGAAGCCTCGAATTTCCTCAACGCCCATATCCGCGGTCGCACGCTGGCCGAGGCGCGGGTCGAGATCGCCCGCATCAAGGAAGAAACCAGGGCCGCCCTCGACACGCTGTCGCAGGATTTGGTCGAGAAGGGCCTTGCTGTCTGGGCAGGCGCCGAGAGCGGCTTGCCGGCGCGTCTCATCGTGCGCGGTCGCGCCAATCTGCTGGAAAATGTCACCGCCCAGGCCGACATCGAGCTACTGCGGCATTTGTTCGAGGATCTGGAGACGCAGGACGGGCTGATCCAGCTTCTCGACCTCGCCGAGGAAGGCTCCGGCGTGCGCATCTTCATCGGCTCGGAGAACAAGCTGTTTTCGCTGTCGGGCTCGTCGCTGGTCGTGGCGCCCTATCGCGACAAGGACGCCCGCGTCATCGGCGCGCTCGGCGTCATCGGCCCGACCCGGCTGAACTACGCACGCATCGTGCCGATGGTCGACTATACCGCGCAGCTTATTTCCCGCATGCTGCGATAATGCATGTCGCCCAAAAAACCGAAGCGCGTCGCACGGATCCTTCCAACGCGACACGCTTAAGGGACCTCAAGGAGAAAAAAATGGCGCTGGAATCATTCAAGGCTCAGATCAGCCTGTTGCTCGAGCAGATGATCAACCAGCCCGAGGATCAGCATGAAGTGCAGGAGCAGTTGCGCGAAAAGCTGGGGGAGATGCGCGCCATGGGCCTGCCGCTGCCGGCCGATCTCGTCGCGCTGGAAAAGCGCCTCGACGACGATTTCTACGCCGCCGGGAACTGAGCCCGAAAGGTGCAAGGACGGCTAGCCGACCGGCGAGCATGAGGATCTCGTGACCGGCTTCGTCGTCTTCGGCGACGCGGTCTGGGGCCGACCGGCAAGTGATGCGGTGCCCCGAGGGCGGCGGCGGTTGCATCTGGCCGTCACCTGCAGGCGAGGATGTATTCAGCATGCGACCCCGTCGGATATTTTCAAACGGCAGACTAGCTTGCGCGGCCGAAGGCTTTATCCTGCCTGGTCGAGACTTAGTTGCCTGACTCACTTGATTGCCTGACCCTTGCCCATCTGACCTCTTGGGAGCGAAACCAATGAACAAGCCCGCCACCACCGTGCCTGTGCCCGGCCGCGGCCGCATCTACAATTCGATCACCGAGACGATCGGCGACACGCCGCTGGTGCGGCTCGACAAGTTCGCCGGGGAAAAGGGCGTCGTCGCCAATCTGCTGGCCAAGCTCGAATTCTTCAACCCGATCGGCTCGGTCAAGGATCGCATCGGCGTCTCGATGATCGAGGCGCTGGAGGCATCGGGCAGGATTGCGCCCGGCAGGACCACGCTGATCGAGCCAACATCGGGCAACACCGGCATCGCGCTCGCCTTCGCCGCCGCCGCCAAGGGCTACAAGCTGATCCTGACCATGCCGGAAACCATGTCGGTCGAACGCCGCAAGATGCTGGCGCTGCTCGGCGCCGAACTGGTGCTGACCGAAGGGCCGAAAGGCATGAAAGGCGCCATCGCCAAGGCCGACGAACTGGCCGCGACGCTGCCCGACGCCATCATTCCGCAGCAGTTCGAGAATCCCGCCAATCCGGAAATTCACCGCCGCACCACTGCCGAGGAAATCTGGAACGACACTCATGGCGAAGTCGACATCTTCGTCGCCGGCATCGGCACCGGCGGCACCATCACCGGCGTCGGCCAGGTGCTGAAGCAGCGCAAGCCCTCCGTGCATGTCGTCGCCGTCGAGCCGGAAGCCTCGCCGGTGCTGTCGGGCGGCCAGCCCGGCCCGCACAAGATCCAGGGCATCGGCGCCGGCTTCGCGCCGAAGATCCTCGACACGACCATTTATGACGAGATCGTCAAGGTCTCCAACGAGGATTCGGTCGCCAATGCGCGGCTTGTCGCCCGCCTCGAAGGCGTGCCGGTCGGCATCTCGTCGGGCGCTGCCCTGCAGGCGGCGATCGTCGTCGGCTCGCGGCCGGAGAACGAGGGCAAGAACCTGGTGGTCGTTATTCCGTCCTTCGCCGAACGCTATCTGTCGACGATCCTGTTCGAAGGGCTGGGGGCTTAGGCATATTTGTGCCGGCCTGCGGTTGCGGTTTCCTGCGCTTCCGTAGCGCCCGCCAATTGTCGAAGCCGGCGCCGCCCCTCACCTGCCTGCCGGCATTCGCACCCCGTAAACGGGGCGAGGGGGCGCTCTCATTGACGGGTTCGCCAATCGCCAGCGTTGCAGAAAAAAGTGCCGACACCGCGACCAGCCTGTTTCTCCCCGTTTACGGGGAGAAATGCCCGGTCCACCCTCCGCAGCTGCTGCGGAGGACGGGCAGGGCAATGAGGGGCGGCACCAGCGGTCGGCCTTAGATCCCAAACATCGGATCATGTCTGACCCCGGCCTTTCCCTGACCTCATTCTTCGGCTGCGAGCCCAGCCCGTCGTGCCTGCAGGAACCGGCGCACGGCCGGGTCGCGTTCGAGGCCGATCGCCCTGTTATAGGCCTCGGTGGCCTCCCGAGTTTTGCCGAGCCTGGCCAGAAGGCCCGCGCGGGCGGCCCAATAAGGCTGATAATCATGCAGCCGTTTGTCGTCGCCAAGCTCATCAAGTGCACTCAATCCCGCCGCGGCGCCGTCGGCCTCGGCAAGGGTCACCGCGCGGTTGATCGAGACCACCGGCGAGCCGGCAATCACCGACAGCGCATCATAGAGCTGTTTGATCGCGGCCCAGTCGGTCCGGCCGGTCAGCCGCCTTGTCGTATGGGCGGATTGCACGGCTGCCTCGAGCTGGTAGCGGCCGACGACGCGCTTGGCCGCGGCGTGCTTCAGCAATGTCTCCGCTTCGTCAATCAACGCGCCGTCCCACAGCCCAAGCTCCTGCTCGGCCAATGGCACATAGTCCCCGGCGGCGTTGCGCCGCGCCGCACGCCGCGCCTCGGCAAACAGCATCAGCGCCAGCAGGCCAAGCGCTTCCGGCTCATCCGGCATCAGCGAGGCTACCAGCCGGCCGAGCCAGATGCCTTCGGTCGCGAGATTGCGGCGGCGGGTTTCGGTGCCGGCCGGGTCGGACCAGCCTTCGGCGAACGCGGCGTAGATCGCTTCCAGCACCGCATCCAGCCGCTCGCCAAGCTCTGCCCGCTCCGGCACGCGGAACGGAATGCCGGTCTCGCGGATGCGGCTTTTGGCGCGCACCAGGCGCTGGCCCATCGTTGCCGGCGACACCAGGAAGGCCGAGGCGATCGTCGCTGTGTCGAAGCCTAAAATGGTCTGCAGGATCAGCGGCGCGCGCACGCCGGCTTCGATCGCCGGATGGGCGCAAGCAAACATCAGCCGCAGCCGCTCGTCGTGCAGGTCTTCGTCGGCCATGCGTGCCTCGATCTCCTCGGCGATCAGCCTGAGATGGTCGCGGCCCGCCTCGCTGGTCAGCCGCCGCCGGATCGCATCGACGCGACGTCGGCGCGCCACCGCCAGCAGCCAGGCTTCCGGCTTCTCGGGCACGCCGGTTTGCGGCCAGCGCTCCAGCGCCGCCGCAAAGGCGTCGGCCAGCGCGTCCTCGGCGCCGGCCACGTCGCGCGTGCGGGCGGCGAGGAAGGCGATGAGCTTGCCGTAGCTTTGCCGGGCGGCCGCTTCCGCCGCCGCCCGGGCGACCTCCAGGTCATTCGTCATCACATGGTTTGTTCCCAGATCGGCCGCACCTCGACTGTGCCGGTGCTGGCAGCTGGGCATCGCGCCGCCCAGGCAATAGCCGCGTCGGCGTCCTCCGCCTCGATCATGTAGAAACCGGCGAGCTGCTCCTTGGTATCGGCATAGGGACCGTCGAGCACGTTGGTCTTGCCGTTGGCCATCCGCACCGAGGTCGCGGCTTGGGTCGGCTTCAGCCGGTCACCGGCCAACCAGGAGCCGGACTTCTTCAACGCCTCGGTATAGGCGCCATAGGCTGCGCTGATCTCGTAGGTCTTCTCCATCGGCGCGGCCGCCATCGCGGCTTCGTTCACGTAGATCAAAAGCATGTATCGCATGGTCTTCTCCATTTTCGAAGGCCGCATCGTTGCGAGCCGAACGTATGTCGCGCGGCCTCGCGCGATTTCGACAGGCTCTGCGAAAATCTTTCGGCTCCGATCGCACATCGCGCAAGCGGCCATGCGTTGCGGCATCACTCAGCCGTTCGTCTAATGGATATTGCGGGTTGGCATTTCCCGCCTGCTGTCTAAACTCGCCTCGGGTCGCGCGGTGGCAGATATTTCAGGGAGGAGATCACATGCACAATTTCAGGACGAAATTTATTGTCGCCGGCACGCTGGCGCTGTCGCTGGGCCTTGGCGCGGTGTCGGCCAAGGCGCAGGAATTCATCAACGTGCTGACCGGCGGCACCTCGGGCGTCTATTATCCGCTCGGCGTCGCACTGTCGGAAATCTACGGCAAGGGCATTGAGGGCGCCCGCACCCAGGTGCAGGCGACGAAGGCCTCGGTCGAGAACCTCAACCTGTTGCAGCAGGGCAAGGGCGAGATCGCCTTCGCGCTCGGCGATGCCGTCAAACTGGCCGCCGAGGGCAACACCGAGGCCGGTTTCCCGGGCAAGCTCGACAAGCTGCGCGGCGTCGCCGCCATCTATCCCAACTATATCCAGATCGTTGCCAGCAAGGAATCCGGCATCAAGACGCTTGCCGACCTCAAGGGCAAGAGCCTGTCGGTCGGCGCGCCGGCATCCGGCACCGAGCTCAACGCCCGCGCCATCTTCGCCGCCGCCGGGCTGAAATACGAGGATCTCGGACGGGTCGAGTATCTGCCCTTCGCCGAATCGGTCGAGCTGATCAAGAACCGCCAGCTCGACGCCACGCTGCAATCGGCCGGCCTCGGCGTCGCCTCGATCCGCGACCTCGCCACTTCGGTGCCGATCAACGTCGTCGCCGTACCGGCGCAGGACGTCGCCAAGATCGGCTCGCCCTATCTTTCGGTGACCATTCCCAAGGGCACCTATGAAGGCCAGACCGAGGACGTCGCGACCGCCGCCGTCGGCAATTTCCTCATCACCCACGCCGACGTCTCCGACGAGACCGGCTATCAGATGACCAAGCTGCTGTTCGAAAATCTCGACCAGCTCACTGCTGCCCACGCCGCCGCCAAGGCGATCGACATGGCCAAGGCGCTCGACGGCATGCCAGTGCCGCTGCATCCCGGTGCCGAGCGGTATTACAAGGAAAAGGGATTGGTGAAATAGGGGTGCTCCCTCCCCCTTGAGGGGAGGGTGCCGAGCGAAGCGAGGCGGGTGGGGTCGGTTCAGGCCGCGCACTGCCGCAACGACCCCACCCGTCCATCCGCCTTCGGCGGCTGTCCACCCTCCCCTCAAGGGGGAGGGATTACGCCCGCCAGGAACCCGCCAATGACCCACGCCCATCCCGAAACGCCGACCGTTCTTTCCCCCACCGCCGAAGCCCCGCTCGAAGGGCTGCCGCCGGATTTCGGCGACGGCTTCGCCGGCAAGGCCGCCTTTCTCATCGCCATCGCCTTCTCCGTCTTCCAGATCTACATCGCCGCCTATGGCAGCCTGCCGAGCCAGGTGGTGCGCGCCATGCATGTCGGCTTCTTGCTGCTGCTCGGCTTTGGCCTGATCGCCAATCTGCGCGCCACAAGCACACCGGCGAAAGCAGCATTCTGGACGCTCGGCCTGCTCGGCTTTGGCACCGGCCTTTACAATTGGGTGTTCTATGCCGATCTCATCCGGCGCTCCGGCTTCCTCACCACGCCGGACCTGATCGTCGGCACGGTGCTGGTTGTGCTGGTCTTCGAGGCCGCGCGGCGGCTGATGGGGCTGCCGCTTGCCCTGATCGCCTTGATCTTTTTCGCCTACGCTTCCTTCGGCAATCACCTGCCGCCGCCCTTCATCCATCGCGGCTATGATTTCGCCCAGCTTATCGACACCTTCGCCTTTGGCACCGAAGGCATATACGGCACGCCGGTCTACGTCTCGGCCGCCTATATCTTCATCTTCGTCGTCTTCGCCGCCTTTCTCGAGCGCGCTGGCATGATCGCGCTGTTCAACGACTTCGCGCTTGGCCTGGTCGGCACATGGCGCGGCGGACCGGCCCAGGTCTGCGTTCTGTCCTCGGCGCTGATGGGCACCATTTCCGGCTCCGGCGTCGCCAATGTGGTGGCCAGCGGCCAGTTCACCATTCCGCTGATGAAGCGCTTCGGCTTCCGTTCGGCTTTCGCCGGCGCGGTCGAGGCGACCTCGTCGATGGGCGGCCAGATCATGCCGCCGGTGATGGGCGCGGTCGCCTTCATCATGGCCGAGACGCTGAACATCCCCTATGCCGAGGTGGTCAAGGCAGCGATCATCCCGGCGCTGCTCTATTTCGGTGCCTGCTTCTGGCAGGTGTACCTGGAAGCCGGCAAGGCCGGCCTGCAGGGCATGGCCAAGGCGGACCTGCCCAATCCGTGGCACGCGGTGAGAAGACATTGGCCGCTGGTGCTGCCGCTGGCCGCGCTCATTTATCTGCTGTTTGCCGGCTATACGCCGATCTTCGCCGGCACCATGGGGCTGGCGCTGACCATCGTGCTCATCCTCGGCACGCCGCTGGCGGCTTTGATCGGGCCGCTTGCCTTCCGCATCGTCTTTTGGCTGGCGCTGGGGCTTGCCGCCGCCTCCTTCATGAGGTTCGGCGTCAACATCCTCAGTTTTGTCATCGCCGGGCTCGTCATCGCCTGCGTCACCTTCAGGGGCGGACGCGAGACGCTGCAGATATGCATAGATTCGCTAGCCGAGGGAGCAAAGAACGCGCTGCCGGTCGGCATCGCCTGCGCCATCGTCGGCGTCGTCATCGGCACCTTGACGCTCACCGGCATCGCCTCCACCTTCATCGGCTGGATCATCTCCATCGGCGAGAACAATCTGTTCCTGTCGCTGGTGCTGACCATGCTCACCTGCCTGGTGCTCGGCATGGGCATACCGACGATCCCCAACTACATCATCACCTCGTCGCTGGCCGGGCCGGCACTGCTGTCACTCGGCGTGCCGCTGGTGGTCAGCCACATGTTCGTCTTCTATTTCGGCATTATGGCCGACCTCACTCCGCCGGTGGCGCTGGCCGCCTTCGCCGCCGCGCCGATGGCCAAGGAGAGCGGCCTCAAGATCGGCATCCAGGCCACCAAGCTTGCCGTCGCCGGCTTCGTCGTGCCGTTCATGGCGGTCTACACCCCGGCGCTGATGCTGCAGGACCCCGGTCCGATCGCCGCCCAGTTCGGTTATCCCGTCGAGGTCGCCTATATCGTCGCCAAGGCCTGCATGGGCATTGCCCTGTGGGGCGCAGCCGCCGTCGGGTTCCTGGCCCGGCGCATGGCCTGGTGGGAACGTCTCGTCGCCTTCGCCGCCGGCGTGCTGCTGGTTGCCGCACTGCCTGTCACCGACGAAGCCGGGTGGGCACTCTCTGTCGCCTGGATCGGCTGGCACTGCTGGCGGGCGCGGCAGGCCACCGGCACCGCATGAGCCTCTGTATCCTCGCAGCCGGCAAGACGGTGACGCTCACTGTCGCCGCCTTCACGCTCGCCTGGACGCATTCGGTGGAAAAGACGCATTGGCAGGAGGACTGGAAGGTGACGCCTTCCGGCTTGGAGATCGCCGAGGCACGGATCAAGGGCTCGGGCGCCGGCATGGAACCGCCGGAAGGCTCGGTGCTGCGGGACGGTTGGTGGGTCTATAAACCCAAGATGGCGCCGCAGCGGCGCCTTGTGCTCGCGGCCTCCGGCGCGACCGGTGAAGGCTGGACGCTGTGCACGGTTCAGGGCTGCCGCGAACTGGGCAAGGCGGCAGGCGACACGACGGTGCTGGAGCTGTGCGAAGGTTAGTACCAGCCGCGGTAGCGGACGGTCGGCAAGCGGGTGCGGGACCTCGTCCTCCAGGGCGTTGTCGGATGTCGAGTTCCGGGCACAGCCACATAAGCAGACCAAAGACGCTCCATCGTTAGCCGCCAAAACCGGATTCCGACTGAGCGAGCCGACTTTCTTCCTTGCGGAAGAATGCTTTGAAAAACAGAATGTCGGAAGCCGACCTGATTGCCCGGGCGATCAACGCGGTTGCGAGCACGGCAAAGATCAGGCGAACGAAAAACACACTGGTGAAGTCTGCACCCAGAGCGATGACAACCAGCGTGTCCTCTATGAGACTGTGGGCAAAGCCCATGAACACGCAAGCGAGGAAGATCTGGCGCGGGTCTACGCTGGTCGTGCGCGCCTCGCGGATCAGCAGTCCCGCGCCATAGGAAATTCCAAGAAACAGACCGACCGCAGTGAACGGCACCGCTTGTGACTGGATGCCGGCAAGGCGAAACAGCCTTGAAAGCCCGTTGTTCAGCCAACCCAGGATGCCCGACATCTTGAGTAGCTCGATCAGCCAGCTTAGTGCGAGGAGGATGACGAGCATGGTTGCCAGGGTTTTGAGCATGCCTGGAAAAAAACTGCTCCAATCAGTGCCTTCGACCATTGGTATCCACGCCGGCTTCAGCGGCTCGGATAGCCATCCGGTTGCTGCGAATATCTGGTGCAGGAGCATGGCAAGGATCAGTCCGCCGCCAATGCGAAGTGCTGCAGTGACCACGAAGCTTGGCCCAACCTTCTGAATGATGCGTTGTTCAATCGGAATGGCATGCGCAAATAGCAAAAGGGTTGAAAGAACGGTCATGTCGGCAGTGCTCAACGTCGAAACCGGGGCCAGAGTGAACACGGTCACCACCGCGCCCCAAATTCCCACCAGCAATCCCGTTAGCCAGGCAAGAGCGAGCTCGGGCGGCAGTCCAACCAGCGTCATGAGAGGCGCGAAGAACGGAGAGATCGCCCGGATGACACCAAGATCCTGCAGGATCTGTGTGGCTATCGTGACCGGAACGATAATCCGAACCAATTCCCAATAGATTTCAAGCGTTTCCAGCGTCTTTCGATAGAGGGCGGTCTGCACTGCCATGGCGATTGTCTCCGTGATTGACGCCAAATGACTACCGTGAGACGGTTCGCATTTGTGGTCAAAATTTGCGGACTTGTGCAATAACATTGCAGACCGGTAGACGACGACGGAGGACCGGAATGGACCGGATCGACGGGAAGCTTCTCAAGCTTTTGCAAGAAGACGCTTCGCGAACAAATGCCGACCTGGCGGCGGAGGTCGGGCTTTCACCCTCCAGCTGCTTGCGCCGCATACGGCGGCTAAAGTCAGTCGGTGTCATCGACCGCGTTGTCGCGCTTCTTGATCCGGCCAAGGCCGGCAGGGGGATGAAGGCTATCGTCACGGTCGAGCTGGAGCGCCACGGCGAGCAGCATATGCGCCGCTTCCTCGAGCTTGCCGCCATGGAACCAGCGGTGATCCAGGCCTACAGCGTGAGCGGCTCGACCGACGCTGTTCTTATGCTGCGGCTGATGGATATGCACGAGTTTGACACTTTGTGCGAGCGGCTGTTCCGAGATCGGACGAATGTGGCGCGGTATTACACCATGTTTGTGATTCGAACCGCCAAGGAGACGACCGCAATCCCGCTCTAGCTTTTCGGAGGCAACTTGGCGGAAGGGATCTTGCAGCTACTGGGCGGTCACGCGAGTCCCGGCTGCCTGGTGTCAAACGGCACTTAGCTTGCCGGCGGCGAGGTATAAGCCCCAGAATCTCGAAGCCCAGATTCTCGAAGCCCCAGAATCTCAAAATTCTGGAAACTCAGACCCTTGGCGTTGTCGCACGCCGCCTGTCGGCGAGCCCAGGACGTTCCGTGCGATAGGTGGTCGCACGATGATCGGCGGCCGGCCTGCAGATCCGGCTATCGTGACGGCTTTCCAGGTCGTCATCAGTGCGCGCTGATGCCGAGCGTGTGGCCGCGGCGTGCGCAAGCGGGGCCTGGGCCGCGCATGTAATAGCGCTCCGGCCGGTAGGTCGGCGCGACGAATTCGCGGATGGCAGCAGCGTAGCCGATGAGGTGCGTCAAGAAGTTCATTTTCCCTGTCCCTGTCCCGATTTCGGATGTCCCTTCCGAATTGCGTGGGATCATAGCGTCGAGGCGTGAATACTCGGTGAACACGATGTTAATCTTTGGTCAAAAAGGCCTTGGTTCGTGGCTGGAATGCGGCTGATTCGGGGTCTTTCCATGCAGTTCGTCGGCATTCCGGCTAGTGTGACTTTTGCATCACATATGTTTCGTTTGGATGTCGCTCCGACGCGCTTGTGTTTCAACTTTGGCCGGTGCCGCGAAATTTCCGTGCTTGCGCAAATTTCCCTGATTACTCGGGAAAGCCAGGAACCCGTCCGATAGAAGCACGTTGACGCTGAGAGCCGGGACCAACCCCGGCTCAGCGGCTTCCGAGCGGAACCGCCGCCGGAACCCCCAACACAGCAAGAACAATGGAAAGGCAAAGCCATGAGTTTCTTTTCGAAAGACATCAAGACGCTGGACGACCTCTTCGTCCACACGCTGCGCGACATCTATTACGCCGAGAAACAGATCGAGAAGTCGCTGCCGAAGATGATCGACAAGGCGACCGACCCGCAGCTGAAAGCCGGCCTTGAAAAGCATCTCGGCCAGACCAAAGGTCATATCGAGCGCGTCGAGAAGGTGTTCGAACTGCATGGCGTGAAGGCCAAGACGGTCAACTGTCCGGCCATCGACGGCATTCTCGAGGAAGCCGATGAAGTCAGCGGCGACATCGACGACAAGGACGTTCTCGACGCCGCCCTGATCGCATCCGCTCAGGCGGTCGAGCACTACGAGATAACCCGCTACGGCACGTTGATCTCCTGGGCCAAGCAGCTTGGCCGCACCGACTGCGCCAATGTCCTGGCCAACAACATCAAGGAAGAGCAGGCGACCGACCGCAAGCTCACCGAGATTGCGGAAGCCAAGGTCAACCTTCAGGCCGCCGAGTAGAAGCTCGATCGAGGCAACGCCGGACAACCGGCTTTGCCTCACTTTCCGTACCTGGGCTTCGACCGTACAATGCGCCACGCTCGTTCCAGGGATTGCGCGAGGACAAACCGGCGGAGGAAGTCGTGCAGGAAAAGCCGAAAGCACCCGCTGGCAGGGCCGACAGCAAGGCAAAGCCTGCCAGCGGCAAGGGCGAGACATCCGCCGCTGTCAAATCCACGGAGGCGGCAGACACCGTCATAAAACTTTCTCACCCGGACAAGCTTCTGTGGCCGCAGGAGAGGATATCGAAGCAGGGCCTGCTCGATCATTACGCTTTGGTCTGGCCGCGCATGCAACAATTCGTCGTCAATCGGCCGCTCAGCCTGGTGCGGGCACCGGACGGCGTCAGTGGCCAACGCTTTTTTCAGAAGCATGCCTCCGCGGGCATGCATGACAAGATCGCCAAGATGAAGGATCCGACCGACGGCGAGGAGATCCTGTTCATCCGCGATTTCGACGGTGTCGCTGCCTTGGTCCAGCTCGGCGTGGTCGAGATCCATATCTGGGGCTGCACCATCGACGAACTGGACAAGCCGGACCAGATCATCTTCGATCTCGATCCCGACGAAGGCGTCGACGTGAAAGCGGTGCGCGCGGCGGCGCTCGAAATTCACGGCCGGCTCGATGCACTGTCATTGCCGAATTTCGTCAAGACCTCGGGCGGCAAGGGCTACCATGTCGTCGTGCCGCTGAAACCGTCGGCGGATTGGGATGAGGTGAAGGACTTCGCCCATGATTTCGCCCGTGCCCTCGAGCAGGCCGCCCCTGATCGGTATACAGCGACGCTGTCGAAGAAGGCGCGCACCGGCAAGATCTTCGTCGACTATCTGCGCAACGGCCGCGGCTCGACCACGGTGGCCCCCTATTCGTCGCGCGCCAAGAAGGGCGCCACGGCATCGATGCCGGCGATTTGGGCCGAGGTCGAGGCCGGGTTGGCGCCGAACGCATTTCCGATCGGCGACAAGACGACGCTGAAACAGTTGGCGAAAGCCGATCCCTGGGCGGATTTTTTCAAGCAGGGCAAGCCGCTCAAGCGCGGCTGACAATCAAGCGAGAAACACCCTCTCGAAGGCCTGCTTGCCCATCGGCGAGAAGATTACCGCGCGGCTGTCCTTCTCGCGCCGCGCCCATTTTTCCAGAAGGATCTTGTCGAGGATGGCAGCGCCCAGCGTGCCGGCCAGATGCGAGCGCCGCACGCTCCAGTCGAGGCAAGCCCGGCACACCGGTCGTCGCGCCATGCTCTCGACATCGATGCCGATCGCGGCAAAATGCGAGGCGGCCGACGGCCCGAGCCGGATCTCCTTGTCGTCGCGCAGGAGCACTTGTCGAGCGACTAGACGGTCCAGCATCGCTACGGCCTGCTCGCCGGCGAGATGGTCGTAGCAGACCCGCGCCACGCGCATCGCCGCATCGCGCGGACCCGGCCGCACCCGCTGCGGTCCGACCGCGGCGGCGACGCCGGTGATCGCCTCGATCATGCCAGCCACCTGCGGCCCGGCGAGCCCGTAGTAGCGATGCCGCCCCTGGCTCGCCAGCGTCAGCAGCCCGCCTTCCATCAGTTTCGACAGATGCGAGCTGGCGGTCGGCAGCGACACGCCGGCCTCGAGCGCCAGTTCGCTCGCTGTCAGCGCCGTGCCACCCATCAGTGCGGTCAGCATGTTTGCCCGCGCCGGATCGCCGACCAGGCTGGCGATGCGGGCTATATCTGGTCCTTCACGCATAGTTCGTCCGTCATCGAAGCATGGGCGTCAGATAACCACTATCCTGCGCTGAGATCAAGGAGATAACGATGACCGCAAGAACCGCTTCCCACACCGTGCCTGTCAGCCGCTTCGGCCGGCGGCCGTCTCCGTTCATGATCTTGCGCCGGGCGCATCTGCCGCTGCTGGCGCGGTGGTATGACCGCCATCTGCAACGCCTCGACCTCGCCGAGATTGACGAGCATCTTTTGCGCGATCTTGGCCTGACGCCACAAGACGTTCGCCGCGAATGCGCGAAATCCTTCTGGCAAGCGTGATCAGCATGGAAAATTGCCTAGCACATAGAACCACAGAAGGTTTCGACACCGCTCGAACTGTCGCCGCAACAAATCAGATTCAGCAAGGAGACAAAAGATGACCATCACCTGCTTCATCCGCTACGAGATCGACCCGTTCGGCAAGGCGGCGTTCGAGGAGTATGCCCGCAACTGGGGCCAGGCGATCCCGCGCTGCGGCGCCGATCTGATCGGCTATTTCGCGCCGCATGAGGGCTCGGCCACGACAGCCTATGCCGCCTATAACATCGACAGCCTGGCGGCTTACGAAGCCTACCGTATCAGGCTCGCCGCCGACCCGGCCGGCAAGGCCAATTACGAGTTCGCCCGGCGTGAAAAATTCATCCTGAAAGAGCATCGGACTTTTTTGAAACTCGCATCCGGGCCGCATGCCTCTCTGGTGAAACTGTGATCGCCGTCATCTTCGAGGTCGAGCCGGCAGCGGGCAAGCGCGACGCTTATCTCGGCCTCGCCGCCGACCTGCGCCCGCTGCTCGACGGCATCGACGGTTTTCTGTCGATCGAGCGCTTCCAGAGCCTTGTCGACCCGAGCCGCATCCTGTCGCTGTCGTTCTGGCGTGACGAGGAAGCGGTGAAAGCCTGGCGCAACACGGAGGAACATAGGCAGGCGCAGAGGGCCGGCCGTGGCGGCATCTTTGCCGACTACCGTCTGCGCATCGCCCACGTCGTGCGCGACTATGGCCTGACCGAACGGGCCGAGGCGCCTGAGGACAGCCGGGCGGCGAACGGGTGAGTGGGGCGGCTCTTCCTTCTCCCCTTGTGGGAGAAGGTGTCGCCGAAGGCGACGGATGAGGGGTGTTCCAGCTTGGCACCGACAGTACTCCGTCCAACACCCCTCTACCGTCTCGGCGCTGCGCGCCGATCCACCGCCCGGGGCGAGTCACGGGCCTCGCCCGCCCTTCGGCCCCCACAAGGGGAGAAGGCAAGAGGGCTGCTAGGCATTCCCGATCAGCACTCCAGCCGCAAACACCAGCGCGCCGCCCAGCACCACCTGGAAGGTGGCGCGCCAGAACGGCGTCTGCATATAACGGTTCTGCACAAAGGCGATCGCCCACAGTTCGAAGAACACCACCACGACCGCGAGAATTGTCGCGGTCCAGAAATACGGAATGAGGTAGGGCAAGGCGTGACCGAGGCCACCCAGCGCCGTCATCACGCCTGTGGTGATGCCGCGTTTCACCGGCGAGCCGCGGCCCGACAGCTTGCCGTCGTCGGAGGCGACCTCGGTGAAGCCCATCGAGATGCCGGCGCCGATCGAGGCGGCAAGCCCGACCAGGAAGGTCTGGAACGTGTCGTGCGTGGCGAACGCGGCGGCGAAGATCGGCGCCAGCGTCGACACCGATCCGTCCATCAGCCCGGCCAGTCCCGGCTGCACATAGGTCAGGATGAACTGGCGCTGCTCGGCCGCTGCTTCCTCGGCTTTCACCGCGCCCGACACATGCTTTTGCTCCAGCCGCTGCGCCAGCGTCTCGTGGCCCTGTTCGGCCACCGCCAGATTGTCGAGCAGCTTTCGCGTCGAGGCGTCGCTGGTGCGTTTCGCCGCTTCGACATAGAACAGGTAGGCCTGACGCTCCATAGACTCGGCCTGTTGGCGCACATGTTCGATGCCGAGCGGCCGGACCAGCCAGTCGGGCTTGCGCTCGTAATAGCCCTTTACGTGCTCGCGCCGGATCAGCGGAATGCGCTCGCCAAAACGCTCGCGGTGAAGCTCGATCAGCGAGTCGCGATGGCCATCCTCCTCCTCCGCCATTTCCTCGAACACTTTGGCCGAATGCGGAAACCTATCCGCCAGCCCGTCGGCATAGGCGCGGTAGATACGCCCGTCATCCTCTTCGGAAGAGATGGCGAGCGCCAGGATCTCTTGCTCCGAGAGCGACTTGAAGGGACGGCGACCAAAATCGAAAACACGGGAAAGCATGAGAAATCCGCCCTAGTTTAGAATTATTCTAAACTAGGGTTTGGTGCACCGTTGGTCAATCGCTTGTAGCCGGAGGTTCAAATTTATGGTTGCGGGAATCCTCCGCCAGCGCCCTTCATTATTGGCGAATGTTCACCTATATAGTGGGCTTAAGCCAAGCGAAAGGAACCCGGATGCCGGCAAAACAGCCCACCCATGCATTTGACCCGAAACCCGTTCTCGACCTGATCGCCAGCATCGAGGCCGATCTGCAGCGCCTGAAGGGCCTGGTCGAGCAGCAGGTCGAGAAATTCGACCCGGCCAATCCGCACAACAAGGCCCCCGACGGCAAGCTGACCGAGGAGGGCGTCGAATGCTGCTACCGCCTGTTCGACGAGGGCAAGTCGCGCTATTCGGTTGCCCAGCAGATGAAGATATCCTTCGCCGCCGCCACCCATCGCTTCAACACCTGGCGCAAGATGGGCGGCGCCAAACGGCAACGGACGCTTTTGGGGTGAGGAGCGCCACTCTCTGCTCGCAATCCACGAATTGTCTCGGTCACATTTTTCCAGTGGTGCGCGGCCTGGTTTTCCGTGCACCATGGGGCGGTTTCATTCTGCAGGACCTCACCATGACCACCCCTCCCGGCATCGCCGATATCCACCGCGCAGCAACGCGATTGTCCGGCCTGATCGTCGAAACGCCGCTGATCGAATCACCGGAACTGAACAAGCGTTTCGACGCCAGGATCCTGTTCAAGCCGGAGACGCTGCAGCGCACCGGCTCGTTCAAGTTCCGCGGCGCCTACAACAAACTGTCGTCGCTGAGCGATGAGCAGCGCAGCCGCGGCGTCGTCGCCTTCTCGTCGGGCAACCACGCGCAAGGCGTCGCCGCGTCGGCGGCGATGTTCGGCGTCAAGGCGGTTATCGCCATGCCCACCGATGCGCCGGCAATGAAGGTCGGCAATGTCAGGAAAATGGGCGCCGAAGTGGTTCCGTTCGACCGGTTTCGCGACGATCGCATGGCGGTGGTTCGCCCGTACATGGAACGGGGCATGGTCCTGGTGCCGCCTTTCGACGACCCGGCCATCATCGCCGGCCAGGGAACGATCGGCCTCGAACTGATGGCGCAGGCGAAAGCACTCGGGGTGAGCCTCGACGCGGTCGTCATCCCCTGCGGCGGCGGCGGCCTGAGCAGCGGCATCTCCATCGCGGTCAAGGACGCCTCGCCGGGCACCGCCGTCTGGGCGGTGGAACCCGAGCATTTCGACGACACCTGTCGTTCACTGGCCAGAGGTGCTCGGGTTTCGATCGAACCCGGCCACACTTCGATCTGCGACGCGCTCCTCACCGCCGAGCCGGGCGCGATCACCTTCGAGATCAACCGCAGGAATCTCGCCGGCGGCATTGCCGTGTCCGACAGAGCGGCGGCACAGGCGATGCGCGACGCCATGGCCCATCTCAAGCTGGTGGTCGAGCCCGGCGGCTGCGTCGGGCTGGCCGCGCTGTCATCGGGCGAGATCGAGCTATCAGGCAAATGCGTCGCCGTGGTGCTGTCCGGCGGCAATGTCGATTTCGGCACCTATGCGGAGATCATGGCGGCGGCTTAGGTGGCGACCGAACCGGCACCATTCAAAAAAGGCTGACACGAAATGAAACTGCTCTTCAGCCGCAATCCCAATCCTCGCCTCGCGGTCGCCGTGGCACGTTATCTCGACGCAAAGCTCGACTTTGAGTTCGCATCGCCCTTCGCTCCCGGGCAGGCTGAGCGATATCGCCCGCTGAATCCCAATCTTTCATTGCCGATACTCGTAGGCTCGGGAAACAGCCTCTGGGAGGCTGACGCCATAGCCTGCCGGCTTTCACGCGACGCGCATTCGGATCTCTGGCGCACCGGCGACGACGAACCCGAGATGATCCGATGGCTCAGTTGGGGTAAAGAGAGCTTCGCAAGAGCTTGCGACGTCGTGCATTTCGAACGCGGCACCAAGCAGCGATATGGGATTGGCCCGATCGATCAGCACCGGGTTGAGGAGGGGCTGAGAGACTTTCGCACGGCCGCTGCAACACTTGAGGCCGCGCTTTCCGAGCGAGACTGGCTGGTCGAAAACTCGGTCTCCTATGCCGACTTTCGAATGGCGACGTTTCTGCCTTTCAACGATGTCGCCAGATTGCCGCTCGACGATTATCCTTCGGTCAGTCGTTGGTATCGCCAGCTTGAAGAGATCGACGCCTGGCGCGATCCCTTCAAAGGACTGGATGCGCCTGAATTGCCGCCGGTCCCGGATCAGGCCAGACCGGCATAAAATCTCGATCCGAATAAATGGTCATGCATCCAAGGTGACATCTCGGCCATTGCGTGAGCTATTGAGTTGGATCCTAATCCAGCGTCCGGCGGAACCGCACCAGCGCCACGCCGGCAAACAGCGCCACGAACACGACCAGCCAGCCGATTTCGGTCGCGACCGCCGGCAGGTCGGCGCCCTTCAGCATCACCGCGCGGATGATGCGCAGGAAATGCGTCAGCGGCAGGATCTCGCCGAAGATCTGCGCCCAGCCAGGCATGCCGCGATAGGGGAACATGAAGCCCGACAACAGGATCGACGGCAGGAAGAAGAAGAAGGTGAGCTGCAGTGCCTGCATCTGCGTGCGCGCCATCGTCGAGATGGTGTAGCCGAGCAGCACCAGCGCCAGCACGAAGACCAGAACCGCCGCAAGCAGCAGCGACAACGACCCGGTGAAGGGAACCCCAAACAGCAGCTTGGCCGCCGCCAGCACCACCGCCACTTGCACGGCGCCGACCACCAGATAGGGCAACACCTTGCCGAGCATGATTTCGAGCGGGCTGGACGGCATGGCCAGAAGGTTTTCCATCGTGCCGCGCTCGGTCTCGCGCGTCAGTGCGATCGAGGTCATCATCACCATCGTCATCTGCAGGATGACGCCGAGCAGGCCGGGCACGATGTTGTATTGCGAGATGCCTTCCGGATTGTAGCGTCGGTGCACAACGACTTCGAGCTGGCCTCGGGCAGCTTCGGCGGCCGTCTCCTGCATGCCGCGCGCCCTGAGCAGCGCCTGGTTGGCAACGGTGCCGAGCGTCGAAATGGCCCCGCTGGCGACTGCCGGGTCGGTTGCATCAGCCTCGATCAGGATTTGCGGCTGGTCGCCGCGCTCGACTCGCCGGGCAAAGTCGGCGGGAATGGTGACGACAAAGGCGACGTCGCCACGCGCCATCAGGAATTCCGCCTCGGCGGCATTCTGCGCGACATGGTCGAAGCGGTAGTAGCCGGTGGTCTGCAGCGCCGAAACCATGGCTCGCGTATAGGGATCGCTGCTCATCGCCACCAGGGCGGCCGGCAGGCTCTTTGGATCGTTGTTGATGGCATAGCCAAACAGCACCAGCTGCATCAGCGGCACGCCCAGCATCATGGCGAAGGTGATGCGGTCGCGCCGCATCTGGATGAACTCCTTGATCAGCAGCGCGCCGAGCCTGGCGAAGGAAAAGACGCTGTTTATCCCGTTTTTCATCCCATATTGTCCTTCGAGCCGGACATGAACTGGATGAACACATCCTCCAGGCTGGTCTCGCCCGGCGTCACCGTGACGCCCTTGTGGTCTTTCTCGACATCGGCGAGCGCAGCCTGAAGCGCCGTCTTGTCGGAGCCGACGACGTGCAGCGTCGCGCCAAACGGCGCCACCTGGTCGACACCGGACCGGCCGCTGAGTGCGGCAGCGACCTGGTCGAGGCGCGGACCCTGCACAACGAAGGTCGTCAGCCCGGCATTCCTGACCACCTCGTCGACCGTGCCGGTGGCCAGCATCCTGCCGTAGGAGATGTAGCCGATGCGATGGCAGCGCTCGGCCTCGTCCATATAGTGGGTGGAGACCAGCACGGTCAGCCCGCCGCTGGCCAGCCGATGGATCTCGTCCCAGAATTCACGCCGCGCCTTCGGATCGACGCCCGCCGTCGGCTCGTCGAGCAGCAGCAATCTGGGCTTGTGCATGATGCAGGCGGCCAGCGCCAGCCGCTGCTTCCAGCCACCGGACAGCGTGCCGGCCAACTGGTCCTTGCGCGAGGTGAGGCCAAGATCCTCCAGCGTCCTGGCGACATGCTCGTTGAGCGGCTTCAACCCGTAGAGCCGCGCTACGAATTCCAGGTTTTCGGCGATGGTCAAATCCTCGTAGAACGAGAATTTCTGGGTCATATAGCCGACTTCGCGCTTGATCCTCAGACTGTCGGTGCGGATGTCGAAGCCGAGCACCGTGCCTTCGCCCTCATCCGGCGTCAGCAGGCCGCACATGATGCGGATGGTCGTCGTCTTGCCAGAGCCGTTGGGGCCGAGGAAGCCGACGATCTCGCCCTCGGCCACCGTCATCGTCACATGGTCGACGACGGTCTTGTCACCAAAACGCTTGACCAGGCCGTGGACGTCGATGACGTTCATTTGCCGATATCCGCCAGTTCGACATCAACGATCTGCCCCGGTTGCAGCGCGCCGGCGTCGCCCTCCGGCCGCGCCTCGACCAGATAGACCAGCTTCTGCCGGGTCTCGAGCGAGTAGATCACCGGCGGCGTGAATTCCGGGTCCGGCGACACGTAGCTGACGCGAGCCTTCACGTCCGGCCCGCAGCCGTCGCAATGGACGTTGAGCAGCGTGCCGACTTCCACCGACGAGAACGCGCTTTCCGGCACATAGACGCTGAGCTTCACCGCGCCGTCCGGCAGAATCGAAATGACCGGCGCGGTCGGCCCGGCGGTGTCGCCGGGATAGCGGATCACATCGTTGATGCGGCCGGGCGAAGGCGCCGCCAGCACACGCTTCGACAGCCGCCAGCGCGCCTGCGCCAGCGCCGATTGCGCCTGCCTGACCTGATTGTCGGCGGCCTTGATCGTCTCGGGCCGCGCCGGCAGGCCTCCGACAGCGAGATTGGCTTCCGCCTGGCCGAGCTGCGCGTTGGCAGTTTCCAGCGACGCCGAAGCCGTATCATAATCGGCCTGAGTGCCGGTGCCGCGTTTGAACAAATCGCTGGCGCGGGTGTATCTGCGTTTGGCGTCGGCGGCTTGCGCCTTGGCCATGTCGACCTGCGCCTTGAGCACCTCAATCTCTTCCGGCCGCTTGCCGACCTGCAGGTCGGCAAGTTGCGCCTGGGCCTGGGCAAGGGCCGCCTCGGCTTGCGCGACGGCTATTTTTGCGTCGGCGCTTTCCAGCGTCACCACTGGCGTGCCCGGCGCGACGCGATCGCCGCGCTTGACCGAAATCGTCTCGACCTGCGCCACCTCGATCGGCGCGAGCAGCACATAGTCGCCCTCGACATAGCCGACGGCGAGCGGCGCCGCCGGTGCGCAGGTGCTGAAAAGCAGGGCGGCGAGCGGCACAGAGCAGAGGAAACTCATGATCTACGATCCTTCCGGTCGGTTGAGTGACGCCGAGCCAAAATCGCGCCGAGATTATCCGTCACTGCCGCCGCGATCTTGGTGGCCTCGGCGTCGCCGATCGCGCGCCAGCCCATGCGGCGCATCACCGCCTCGCGGCCGATGCGGAAATAGACGACCTGGCCGATCAGCGTGAACACGGTGAGTCGGGTAGCCTCGCTTTCGGCCGCCTCGCCCGTCGCCTGCTCCCAGATCAGGCAGAGCCGGCGATGCGTCGGCTCGAACACGCCGTCATAGATGCGGTCGAGTGCCGCCGTCGGATGCGACAGCTCACGCAGGACAAACTGCACGATCTCGCCGGCCTCCGGCCTTGCCACGATGAAAGCCACCATCCGCTCCAGCGCGGTGAACAGTTGTGCCCGCGCCGCTTCGGGGTCGCCCGTTTCTGGTTCGCCCGTTTCTGATTCGCTTGAGCCCTGCAGATTGCCGATCGCCTGGCCGGCAATGGTCTGGATCGTGTCGACGATATAGTCGGCCGCAGCGGTGCGAAGCCCTTCCTTGCCGCCGAAATGATAGGCGATCGAGCCGATATTGGCCCTGGCCTCAGCCGCGATCTCGCGCGTCGAGGTGCCGTCAAAACCCTGGCGTCCGAACAGCTTCAGCGCTGCGCGAACAAGTGCCGCGCGCGTCATCTCGGCGGGGGATGCCTCGCGGCGCGGAATTTTGGCGTTTGTCGGTTTGCTCATGATCCGCACTTTAATCAATCGAATGATTAAAGTCAAGCCTTGCCGATCTCCACCTGTCGATCTCCACCTTGCCATCTCCATCCGCACGCGCTTTAGTGTGGAGCCATGGTCAAGGAAATCGAGCGCAAGTTCCTGGTCTCCGGCGATGGCTGGCGGGATCTGGTCGAAGCGGACATCCGCATTCGCCAGTTCTATCTCGTTGCCGCGCCCGACCGCTCGGTCCGCGTGCGTATCAACGACGGCGCCTCGGCAAAGCTGACGCTCAAATTTGGCAGCAAGGCCCGCGAACGCGACGAATTCGAATATCCGATCCTTCTGGCGGATGCGGAAGAGATGCTGGCCTTCGCAATCGGTCGTGTCATCGAGAAGACACGCCACCATGTTAGGCATCGCGGCCATCTCTATGAAGTCGATGTCTTCGGCGGGATGCTCAGCGGTCTGGTGGTCGCCGAGCTTGAGACGCCGCAGGACGTGCAGGGCGAAATGCTGCCAGATTGGCTCGGCCGCGAAGTCACCGGCGAGCACAGGTTCTACAACGCGTCGCTCGCCCTCGAGGGGATTCCGGAGATCGCCGCATGAGCTATCGCATCGATCCGCGCCTGCCGTTGACCGGCGAGGTCAGGCGCATCCTCGCTGAGGAGATCGGCAAGGCGCTCGTTCATCTGGACGCGGCGCATGACAGGCCGGAGCAGGCGCTGCACAAATGCCGCAGGCGGCTGAAGAAGGTGCGTGCCTTGCTGCGCCTGGTCCGTCCCGGAGACGAAACATTTTGCAGTACCGAGAACCAATGCTACCGAGAGATGGCTGCCCTGCTTGCCGGCCCGCGCGAGGCGACCGCGCTGGTTGAAACCATCGACCGGCTGGCAAAAAACTTTCCCGAGCAAAGCGCCGGCGGCGGTCTCGATGCCGTTCGCGACACGCTGGTGGCGCGCCAGCACCAATTGCATGGTGGAGTTGGCCTCGGCGCCGCGATAGCTGCCGCGACTGCCGCTTGCGAGGATGGCATCAGCCGCATCGATACTCTGGTCTTGCCCGACCAGCCCGAACAGGCCGCCGATGTGCTTGCCGAAGGCGCCCGCATCACTCTGCGTCGCGCCAGAAAGGCGCTGGACAAGGCGGGCTCCCGCGGTGATGCCGACGATTTCCACGATCTGCGCAAGGCGGCAAAGACTCACGGCATGCATCTGTCGCTGCTTGGAAGGCTGTGGCCGACGCCGATCAAGGCACGGCGCAAGGCGGTCGACGAACTTGGCGAAAAGCTGGGCGAACTGCATGATGTGTTCGTCTTGCGCACGCTTCTCGAGGCCCACGACCGGCCGCTCGGCTCTCCCCAGGAAACGCGACTGCTGAGCAAGCTGTTGAAGCGCTCGGAGAAAAGCCTGAAAAAGACCTGTCTTGCGGCGGCAGCCGATCTGTTCGGCGACAGGCCCAGGCGCTCGACAAAAAAACTCGCGCGCAAGGCGCGCACCGATCTGGCCGCCGCGCCGCACGAAGACGCCAGCGCGCCCGGCGCCGCTGCCTGACGCGGTGCTTGCGTCCGTCCGACATCGCTGACGATGAGGAGAGGGTTAGACCTCTCCCGGCGCGGCTTTCTTCAACTGCGCTCGCGCGTCCCCGATCGAGGCGGCGTATGTCACCAGCGGCCGTTTGACGCCGTGGTTGATCAGCATGCGGCGTGTCTGCGGCGAAGCGCCTGATATGATGAGGCGCACGCCGGCGCGCCTCGCCTTGTGGGCAGCGCTCTCGATGACGTTGGCCGCCGTTGAATCGAAGAATGGCACGGCCGAGCAGTCGAGGATGAAGTTCTTGCGCTGGTCGGCGATGCGGTCCAGCACCGTGGCGACGGTCGAGGCGGCGCCGAAGAAGAAGGCGCCGGAAATCCGGTAGACGACGGTGTCGGCATCGCTGGCTTCGCTGGAATCGTATGCGTTGGCGGCGCCGGTTCTGTCGGCGACATCGTCCTGCACCAGTCCCTGATCCGGCTCAACCGCAATGCTCTTGGCCATGCGGTCGATGAACAGGATCGAGCCCAGCGCGAAGCCGACGACGATGCCTTCGGTGAGATCACGGAAGATGACGATCAGGAAAGTCGCCATCAGCACCAGCGCGTCGCCGCGCGAGGCACGCAGCAGCGTGGCAAAGGCCTGCTTCTCGAACATGTTCCAGCACACCACCGCCAGCACGCCGGCAAGGGCTGCAAGCGGGATGTAGCTGGCCAGCGGCGCCGCCACCAGCATCAGGGCAAGCAGGAGGGCCGAGTGGATCATGCCCGAGACCGGTCCATGCGCGCCGGCTCGCACATTGGTCGCGGTGCGGGCTAGGGTGCCGGTGGTGCAGATGCCGCCGAACAGGGCGGACGCGATGTTGGCGAAGCCTTGCGCCACGAGTTCGCAGTTGGAGCGGTGCCGCCTTCCTGTCATGCCGTCGGCGACCACCGCCGACAGCAGCGATTCGATCGCGCCGAGCAGCGCAAAGGCTAGGGCGTCCGGCAGGACGTCGATCATCCTGCCGAAGCTGATCGGCGGAAAGGCCGGCATTTGCAGGCTGCGCGGGATACCGCCGAAGCGCGTGCCGATCGTTTCGGCAGGCAGAGAAAACAGCGCCACGACAAGCGACGCCAGACCGATGGCGATCAGCATGGCGGGCCATTTCGGCCGCCACCGTTTCATCAGGGCAATGGCGACGATGGTCAGCAGAGCGACGAAGGTGGCGGCGAGATTGATCGTGCCGGCCGCCTCGCCGATCGCCATCAGCTTCGGCACCAGCGGTCCAGGTTCTTTGCCTGCGAGTTTTAGCCCGAACAGCTCGACGATCTGGCCGGAGAAGATGATGATGGCGATGCCGGCGGTGAAGCCGACGGTCACCGGATAAGGAATGAATTTGATGTAGGTGCCAAGCCTGAGGTAGCCGATGACGAGCAGCAAGACGCCGGCCATCATCGTCGCCAGCAGCAACCCGTCGACGCCGACCCGTGCCACGGTTGCCGCCATCAGCACGATAAAGGCGCCCGCCGGCCCGCCGATCTGGAAACGGCTGCCGCCCAGAGCCGAGACGAGGAAACCGCCAATGATGGAAGTGTAGAGCCCGCGCTCCGGAGACACGCCCGATGCGATCGCGATCGCCATCGACAGCGGCAGCGCCACGATGGCCACGGTCAGTCCGGCGATGGCATCGGCCTTGAAGTGCTCTGATGTGTAGCCTTCGCGCAGCACCGTCGCCAGCTTCGGCGTGAACAGTTCGGAAAATGTCGGCTGCGCCGGTTGATGAATTGCCCGCTGGGTTCGATGCATGGACTGCCTTCCGCTCCTGATGCATGCCGCCAAAAAGTGCACAGCGGCCACGCATAAAACCAAGCAGGCGGCGGAATCGTCGGCAGGACTGTCGGCGGTCGCCGTCGCGACTCTATTTCGGCTCAGCCTGGCGGGTTCTGCGGCACGACCGGCTTGAGGCGCACCCCCCTGCCGCCGCGCTCGCTGGCCTGGTTCTCGCCGATCAGCTCCACGCCGGCCCGGTCGAGGGCCTGGATGACCTTCATCAGCGTATCGACCACGCCCCTGACCACGCCGTCGCTCGCTTCCATGCGCTGAATGGTTGGAAGCGAAACCCCGGCGCGCTCGGCGAGCGTCTTCTGATCGATGCCGGCCAGAGCCCTTGCGGCGCGCATCTGCGCGGCAGTGATCATCGGCTAAAAACCCCGTCTGAGTCTGCATTCCATGTATAATACCATCATTGTGATGGATCAAGCATCATCATGCACATGTCAGACATGTGCACACCAGGCCGTTTGCATCTTGGCGAGCCTGCGCGCCCGCTGGGCCAGCACGCCCCAGCCGCCGCAACTTAGAGGAGAATTGGCGCAGCGTCGTTCGGAACGGGCGGTTCAGGCGCCGGCGGTCTGCCCGCGCCATCGCTGGAACGCCCATGCGACCAGCCAGCACAGCATCGCCCAGGCGAAGCCGGCGCACCAGCCGGCCAGCACGTCCGATGGCCAATGAACGCCGAGATAGACGCGGCTGATGCCGACGAGCAGTGCTGTCAGCACGGCAAGTGCCAGCACATAGATCTTGGTCGTTCGCCCAGGCAGGAAACGCGACGCCATGCTGCCCAGCGTCAAATATGTCACCGCCGACAGCATCGCATGGCCGCTTGGAAACGAAAGCGTCGCCACGTCGGCGAGATGCGAGACCAGGTCGGGGCGCGGCCGATCGATTCCGAGCTTCAGCGTGCTCGACAGGGCCTGCCCGCCCGCCACCGCGACGAAGACCAGAAACGCTGCTCCCGGCTTGTGGATCAGCAGCAGATAGACGATCACCGCCACTGTGATCAGCCCGAGCACGATGGCGCTGCCGAGGCTGGTAATGTCGCGCATCGCCCCTTCCAGCCATGGCGGTCCGATCGGATTGTCGGGCTGGCCCGCTTCACGGAAGGCGAGCATGATTTCCGTGTCGAAGGCGTGCGGCGTGGTGTCCCGCGCCACCTCCATCAGTTCCTCGAACCCCCACAGCCCGCCGGCGATGACCAGACCGGACAAAAGCACCGGGAATTCGATCCAGTTGAGCAGCTTGCTTGCAGTATTCTTCATCGACCCAATCGTCCTACAGCGCCGCGCGTCCTTTTGGACGCGCACAGGACGCTGTAGCACTTTGATTTGGCGCATGATCCCCAGCGAAAATCGTTTCCGATTTTCGGGGTCATGCGCAACTACAGTTTTTGCAGATAGGGTCCGAGCGTGATCAGCGCCACCGCTGCGACGGCAAGCACGATGCCGGTCGCCTGCAACGAATTGACGCGCTCGCCGAAGAACACCAGTGCCACCACGTTCACCGACACCAGTTGGATCACCGCCGACAGGCTGAACGACACCGACATGCCGAATTCACGGATCAGCCTCAGCATGATCAGATTGCCCGCTGAATAGAGCGCCAGAGTCAGAAGAATCTTGCCGAGGCTCGGCGCCAGCCCCCATTGCTTGGCCGCCGTCGCCGCCAGCAGGAAGATCACTGTCGAAATGCCGAGCTGCCCCAGTCCCCAGAAACTCACTTTTTTGTTCCTCCCGACGCCGTGCTTGCGCGCCTGCCGCAGATCTTGTTTCGGAAGCGTCGGTCGCGGTCAAGCGGCCTGATCAAAGACATGAAATCGGGCTGGAAATTGGTCGGCAACGTCATCAAACTGTGATCTGCTGGCGATACGCGGTCAGTCAAGCAACACGCTCCAGCCATCCCAAAGAGCCAGAGGCACGCCCCCATGACTGAACATCGCCCCGACGCCCATTTCCGCACCAGCCTGCTCGAGGAAAACGATGGGCCAGGAACCAATCCCACTGACAACCAGACGATGGGCGAAATCATCGCCGCGCGATTCTCGCGCCGTGGTTTTCTGCAGGGATCGCTCGCGGCAACCGCCATCGCCGCCACCGTCAGCCCGCTCGCGCTGATCCTCGCCGACGATGCCCGCGCCGGCGGCGGCTCGGTCTTCAGTTTCGACGAGGTCGAGGCAGGCGTCGACGACAAGCACCATGTCGCTGCCGGCTACGACGCCGACGTGCTGTTGCGCTGGGGCGATCCGCTGTTTGCCGATTCGCCGGAATTCGATCCGACAAAACAGTCGGCGCAGGCCCAGGAAAGACAGTTTGGCTACAATAACGACTATGTCGGCTATATCCCGATCCACGGCTCGGCCGAGCATGGCCTGCTGGTGGTCAACCACGAATACACCAATCCGCATCTGATGTTCCCGGGCCTTGTCACCATCGTCGATGGGGAGGCCAAGCAGGCGCCGCTGAGCAAGGAACAGGTCGACGTCGAGATGGCCGCGCATGGCGGCACCATCGTCGAGATCCGCAAGGCATCAGGCAAATGGCAGGTGGTGCGCGACGGCAAGCTCAACCGCCGCATCACCGCCAACACCGAGATGGCACTGTCCGGCCCCGTCGCCGGCCACGACCGCGTCAAGACCAGTGCCGATCCGACCGGCACGAAGGTCATCGGCACTGTCAACAATTGTGCCGGCGGCGTCACGCCCTGGGGCACCTACGTCATGGCCGAGGAAAACATACACGGCTATTTCTCGGGCGAGCTGCCGGAAGGCCACAAGGAAGCCACCAACTACAAGCGCCTGGGTATTCCCGAAGGCGCCTATGAATGGGCTGCGCATTACGATCGCTTCGACATCGGCAAGGAGCCGAACGAGCCGAATCGCTTCGGCTGGATTGTTGAGGTCGACGTCAACGATCCGACCTCGGTGCCGAGGAAGCGCACTGCCATGGGCCGCTTCAAGCATGAGGGCGCTGAATCGATCGTCGCCAAGGATGGCCGTGTCGTTTTCTATCTCGGCGACGACGAACGCTTCGACTATGTCTATAAATTCGTCACGGCCGGCAAGTTCAACGCCGAGGACCGCGCCGCCAACATGGATCTCCTCGACGACGGCACGCTCTACGTCGCCAAATTCGCCGAGGACGGGTCGATCGAATGGCTGCCCATCGTCTTCGGCCAGGGCCCGCTGACGGCGGAGAACGGCTTTGCCAGCCAGGCCGACGTGCTGATCGAGACGCGCCGTGCCGCCGATCTGCTCGGTGCCACCAAGATGGATCGCCCCGAGGACATCCAGCCCAATCCGACGACTGGCAAGGTCTACGTCATGCTGACCAACAATTCGAAGCGCAAGACGGACCAGGTCGACGCCGCCAATCCGCGCGCCGAAAACGCCTTCGGCCATATCATCGAGATCGTCGAGGACGGTGGCGATTTCACTGCCGCCAAGGGCAAGTGGGAAGTGCTGTTGAAATGCGGCGATCCCTCAGTGGCCGAAGTTGGCGCCACCTTCTCGACCGCAACCACCGCCAATGGCTGGTTCGGCATGCCGGATAATTGCGCCATCGATTCGGCCGGCCGGCTTTGGGTCTCGACCGATGGCCAGGGCCCGAAGGCCACCGGCCGCACCGATGGCCTGTGGGCGGTCGACACCGAAGGCGAGGCGCGGGCGACCTCGAAACTGTTCTTCCGCGTGCCGATCGGCGCCGAAATGTGCGGCCCGCTATTCACGCCCGACGACCAGACCGCCTTCGTCGCGGTTCAGCATCCGGCCGATGGCGGCGAAGACTGGGAGGCTTTTGGCCGTCCCTCTTACTACGAGGACCCGTCGACCCGCTGGCCTGACTTCAAGCCCGATATGCCGGTGCGGCCGTCGGTCGTC
Organism: Mesorhizobium sp. WSM4817; assembly: GCF_055811135.1. Taxonomy (NCBI): domain Bacteria; kingdom Pseudomonadati; phylum Pseudomonadota; class Alphaproteobacteria; order Hyphomicrobiales; family Phyllobacteriaceae; genus Mesorhizobium; species Mesorhizobium sp. WSM4817. The sequence continues at coordinate 404,460 of NZ_JBVVQQ010000001.1, forward strand.
GCCATCACCAAACAGGGCGGCGGCAAAATCGCGGTCTGAATCACTGCAAGGCGCTAGCAGCGCCAAGGAAGGATTTCGTCGATACGAAATCCTTCCTTTTCCTGATGCGCGGGAATGCGCCTAATGGGCTCATTCGGCGCGCTGAACCACGGCCACGTTCATCATGCTTCTCAACCTGAAGCCAATGGACTCGTATAATCCGATGGCCGTGGTGTTGCTGGCAAAGGCGTGTAGATAGGGAACTTCGCCGCGCGCCGCTATCTGGTTTGCCACGAACAGCGACAGCAGCCTGCCCAGGCCACCGCCCCGAAATTCCGGATGTGAGCACACGCCGCTAAGTTCGGTATAGCCGGGTTGCTTCATGCGTTCGCCGGCCATCGCCGCAAGTCGGCCCTCGATCTTCACACCCCAAAAATCGCCGAGGCTCAAGGCTTCGAGCGTGAATGGGCCAGGCTTGGTGACCAATGCCAAGGCGAGCATCTCAGCTGCATCGTCTCGCGTCAGACATTGCACGCGCTTGTCGGAGACCATCTGCAATGGCCGCTCGGCAATCATCTGAACCCCGGGCGCGGTCGAAGTCGCCGAAAGTTCTGCGGGCAGAGCAATGGCGTCCACCTGAAGCAGGATCGCACTCTCGCCTGGGGAGACAAGTTTTCCGAGCGCCTGCAGGCTTTCCGCATCGTCCGCGGCACTGGCGGCGAAGGGAGCTATCGAGGGCCGATACCGCATGGCGAGGTCGTCACCTTGCGCGAAGGCTTGGTGTCGCGTCCGAAGCGCGCTCCACACGGGACGGTCAAGCAGGTATTTCATCGCGTGGCACTTCCGGCTTCTTTACACGACGGTCGAGAGCCGCCGCGGCGAGGCCGTCCTCGATGGCGGCCAGCTGATCAAGCAGCGGCCCAGAAAGATCCGCGCACAGATCCGCGACGGCATTCTCGATGCGCGGCCAGACGTCGTGCTTTGCAACATCGACCAGCCGCTGGCCGTGCAGGGTGAGGCAGACAATCCTGCGCCGCTGGTCATCATCCGATGGACTGACCTCGACCAGTCCCAATTCGGCCAGAAGCGACACGCTCCGCGTTACACCTGGCTGCGCGACCCCGAGGGATTGCGCCAGTTCCCCGACTGGCAGCGGGCCCAGCCTGTCGAGCGCAGCCAGCAGCGGGTACTGGCTCGACTGAACCGGCACATCGAGGCAGTCGAGCAGGCGCTGCGTATCCGCCTGCAATTGCTCGCCAATACGCTTCAGCCTGCTGCCCAGGCACAGGAAGCCAAGGGACCTTACGACGTCTTCCATAATCAACCTGCCAGCCGATTGATAACACGATATATAACATTATATGGAAATCAAGCGCCGCCATCGCACGGCCGCTTTCAAGCGTCGTCACCAGATTTGGTCGTCTTGGGTCGGGAACATCGCTCGGATGCTGGCGCTGCGTCGCCTGGGCAGGCCGTTCGGTCAGTTCCGCAGCCGGTAGCCGGTCCTGAAAATCCAGGCGACGATCGCTATGCAGATAAGCAGGAAAACCACGGTCATGCCGAGGCTGATGCCGATCGAGACGTCGGACTTGCCGTAGAAACTCCAGCGAAAGCCGCTGACCAGATAAAGGACAGGGTTGAACAGCGTCACCGTGCGCCAGGTGCCGGGCAGCATGTCGATCGAATAGAAGCTGCCGCCAAGGAAGGTAAGCGGCGTGATGATCAGCAGCGGCACCAGCTGCAGCTGCTCGAAGCTCTTTGCCCAGATGCCGATGATGAACCCGAACAGGCTGAAGGTCACCGACGTCAGCACCAGGAAGGAGAGCATCCAGAACGGATGCTCGATGGTCAGCGGCACGAACAGCGACGCGGTCCCCAGGATGATCAGGCCGAGTATGATCGACTTGGTCGCCGCACCCCCGACATAGGCGATGATGATCTCCAGATAGGACACCGGCGCCGACAGCAGCTCGTAGATCGAGCCGACGAATTTCGGGAAATAGATGGCGAAGGAGGCGTTGGAGATCGACTGCGTCAGCAGCGACAGCATGATCAGCCCCGGCACGATAAAGGCGCCGTAGCTGATGCCGTCGATCTCGGTGATGCGCGAGCCGATGGCCGAGCCGAAGACGACGAAATAGAGCGATGTCGAGATGACCGGCGAGACAATGCTCTGCAGCACGGTCCGAAAAGCGCGCGCCATCTCCATCTTGTAGATCGCCCAGACTGCTCGCGGGTTCATGCGCCCTTCCTCACCAGGTTGACGAAGATCTCCTCGAGCGAGCTGTTTTGCGTGTCGATATCGCGGAACTGGACGCCGGCCGTCTCAAGGTCGCGGAGCAGCGAGGCGACGCCCGGCCGCTCGCTCTGGTTGTCATAGGTGTAAGTCAGTCGATCACCGTCCGGCGAAAGCTCCAGCGCGTAGCGCGACAATTTCTCGGGTATGGTGGCGAGCGGACTGCGCAATTCCAGCAACAGCCGTTTGCGGCCGAGCGTGCGCATCAGTTGCACCTTGTCCTCAACCAGCACGATCTCACCGCGATTGATGACGCCGACGCGGTCGGCCATCGCCTCGGCCTCCTCGATGTAGTGCGTGGTCAGGATGATGGTGACGCCATCCTCGCGCAGCCGGCGCACCATCGCCCACATGTCCTGACGCAGCTCGACGTCGACGCCGGCTGTCGGCTCGTCGAGGAACAGCACCCTCGGTTCGTGCGACAGCGCCTTGGCGATCATCAGCCGCCGCTTCATGCCGCCGGACAGGGTGATCGCCTTGGCGTCCTTCTTGTCCCACAACGACAGGTCGCGCAGCACTTTCTCGACAAAGGCGTGATTGGCCGGCTTGCCGAACAGGCCGCGGCTGTAGTTGACCGTCGCCCACACGCTCTCGAACGCGTCGATGGTCAGTTCCTGCGGCACCAGCCCGATGAGGCTGCGTGCGGCGCGATAATCCCGGCTGATGTCGTGGCCGTCGACGCTGACCGTGCCCGACGAGCGGTTGACGATACCGCAGACGATCGAGATCAGCGTCGTCTTGCCGGCGCCGTTCGGCCCGAGCAGCGCAAAAATCTCGCCGCGCTCGATATCGAGGTTGATCTCCTTCAGCGCTTTGAAACCGGTGGCGTAGGTCTTGGTGACCCCGGAAATGGAAATGATCGATGGCATGGTTGAAAAACGGCTGCTTGAAAGGAGGTCTGTTGATTTTAGTCCGCTGAATGTCGGTGCGCGCGGCCGGAAGTCAATGGCACTCCTGACATTCTGGACATCGGCGCATCCACCGCTGCGCGGTCCTGCGGCGTTCCGCCTCGCGTGACGCCACGCCGCTTTGACCGCCTGGCGCATCCGGCCTATCTTCCCTGACATAGCAGCAGCCGGAGCCCGCCATGGACCCGCTCATCCTTTCGCGCATCCAGTTCGGCGCCAACATCTCGTTCCATATCCTGTTTCCGGCTATCACCATCGCGCTTGGCTGGATGCTGCTGTTCTTCAAGCTTCGCTACAACGCCACCGGCGATACCGCCTGGATGCGCGCCTATTTCACCTGGGTGAAGGTGTTCGCGCTGTCCTTTGCCATGGGCGTGGTTTCGGGCGTCACCATGAGCTTCCAGTTCGGCACCAACTGGCCGGGCTACATGGAAATCGTCGGCAACATCGCCGGCCCGCTGCTCGCCTATGAGATACTCACCGCCTTCTTCCTCGAGGCGGCGTTCCTCGGCATCATGCTGTTCGGCTTCCGCCGCGTTTCCAACCGCATCCACACGCTGGCAACCGTGCTGGTGGCCGGCGGCACCACCCTGTCCGCCTTTTGGATCATCGCGCTCAATTCATGGATGCAGACGCCGGTCGGCTTCGAGATGCGCGACGGCGTAGCCCACGCTACCGACTGGTGGGCGATCGTCTTCAACCCGTCCATGCCCTACCGGCTCGTCCACATGCTGCTTGCCTCCGGCCTGACGGTTTCGTTCCTGATCGCCGGCCTGTCGGCGCTGCGCTATCTCTATGGCGACCGTTCGGAATCGATGTGGAAAGCCTTGCGCACCGGTGTCTTCACCGCGGCGGTCCTGATCCCCATCCAAATCTTCGCCGGCGACCAGCATGGCCTCAACACGCTCGAGCATCAGCCGCAGAAGGTCGCCGCCATGGAGGCCAACTGGAACACCGGCCCCAACGTGCCGCTGGTCCTTTTCGCGCTTCCCGACGAGGCGGCAAGGGAGAACGAATTCGAGCTCACCATCCCCGATGGCGCCAGCCTCATCCTCAGGCACAGCGCCAGCGGTGTCGTGCCGGGGCTGAACGACTATGCCGGCAACCACCCGCCGGTGTTCCCGGTGTTCTGGGCTTTTCGCATCATGGTCGGCACCGGCGTCCTGATGCTGGTCGTCTCCTGGTCGGCCGCCTTTTTCCTCAAGCGCCGGCACAGCCTGCCGAGACCGCTGGCGCTGGTGATGGTGCCGATGGCGCTGTCCGGCTGGCTGGCGACACTGGCCGGCTGGTACACCACCGAGATCGGCCGCCAACCGTGGCTGGTCACCGGCGTGCTGAAAACTGTCGATGCCGTCGGCCCGGTCGCCGGCAGCCAGGTCGCGCTGTCGCTCGCGGTTTATCTCATCCTCTATGCGCTGCTTCTGATCGCCTATCTCGGCGTGCTGGTCTATCTGGCGCTGAAGGCGGCGAAGGACGGCGATGCCTCGCCGCTGCCGGGCGTTCTCGACGCGGCGCTGTCGCAGCCGGCGGCGAAATAGGAGAACGGCGATGACCCTCGATTGGCCGACATTGCTCCCCCTCATCTTCGCCGGCCTGATGGGCCTTGCCATCCTGATCTACGTCATCCTCGACGGCTTTGATCTCGGTATCGGCATCCTGTTCGCAGCCGCCGGAGACGCCGAGCAGGACACGATGATCGCCGCAATAGGCCCGTTCTGGGACGCCAACGAGACCTGGCTGGTGCTGGCCGTCGGCCTGCTGCTGGTCGCCTTCCCGCTGGCGCACGGCACCATCCTCACCGCGCTCTACATTCCGGTCTTCCTGCTCCTTGTCGGCCTGATCCTGCGCGGCGTTGCCTTCGATTTCCGGGCCAAGGTGCCGGCCGGTCACAAGCATCGCTGGAACCGCATCTTCTTCCTGGGCTCGGTCATCGCTTCGCTGGCGCAGGGCTACATGCTGGGGATCTATGTGCTGGGCCTTGATGTCGGCCCCGGCGGCATGGCCTTCGGCGCGCTGGTGGCGCTCTGCCTTGCCGCCGCCTATGCGGCGATGGGCGCGGCCTGGGTCATCTACAAGACGGAAGGCGAATTGCAGAAGAAGGCGGTGCTATGGCTGCGCCGGGCGCTGGTGCTGACCGCGCTCGGCATGGTCGCCGTGTCGCTGGCCACGCCGCTCGCCAGTCCGCGCATCTTCGACAAATGGTTCGTCTGGCCGGCCATGCTCTATTTGTCGCCGCTGCCGGTCCTGTCGGCGGTGCTGTTCGCATGGCTGTGGCGGCAGACCTTCCATCTGCCCAAGGCCGGCGACCGCCATGCGCTGACGCCGTTCCTGACGCTGGCCGCCATCTTCACGCTGGGCTTTGCCGGCCTCGCCTGGTCGTTCTATCCCTTCGTCGTGCCCGACAGGCTGACCATCTGGCAGGCGGCGTCCGCGCCGGAAAGCCTCGCCATCATCCTGGCCGGCACGGTGGTGGTGCTGCCGATCATCATTTTCTATTCGTTTTATGCCTACCGCGTCTTCGGCGGCAAGGCGACGGATCTGACCTACGACTGACTGGCAAACCGCCGAACTGCACAATATTTAGGCAGTCGATTGCTCGGGCGGCAGCGGCTCGTGAAGACTGCCTTGCCAATCCCACCTTGCCAATCCCGCCGGGAAAGTCCGATTCGCAGCGAATTCGATGGTTTGGCATGTCTGTTGCTTTGCCCTGGCAACCAATTGGTTTTGTCCAGTCAAAGGGAAAGATAATGAACCGTCGCAATGTCTGCATGCTGGCCTTCGCCGCCGCCGTTGGAATGGCCATGGCTTCGTCTCCGCAGGCGCGGGCCGACGCCTTGAGCGACATCGCGGCGCGCGGCACCGTCCGCATCGCCGTTCCACAGGATTTCCCGCCCTTCGGCAGTGTCGGCGCCGACATGACGCCGCAAGGCTACGACGTCGACATCGCCAATCTGATTGGCGAAAAGCTCGGCGCCAAGGTCGAGATCGTCCCGGTCACCAGCGCCAACCGCATTCCCTATCTCCAGACCAACAAAGTCGACCTGGTCATTTCCAGCCTCGGCAAAAATCCCGATCGCGAGAAGGTCATCGACTTTTCCGAAGCCTATGCTCCGTTCTACAACGGCGTGTTCGCTCCGGCAGACGTCGCCGTCGCAAAAGCGGAAGACCTCGCCGGCAAGACCGTTGGCGTCACCCGCGGCGCGATCGAAGATCTCGAACTGACCAAGGTTGTGCCCGCGAGCGTCGAGATCAAGCGCTACGAGGACAATAACGGCACTATTTCGGCTTTCCTTTCGGGCCAGGTCGAGGTGATCGCGACCGGGAATGTCGTCGCCGCCGCCATCCTCGAAAAGAACCCGCCCAAGCGGCCGGAGCTCAAGTTCCTGATCAAGAACTCGCCTTGCTACATCGGCATGAACAAGGAGCAGCCGGCGTTGAGGGCCAAGATCAACGGGATCATCGCCGCCGCCAGGTCCGATGGCGCCCTCAACGCGATTTCGCAAAAATGGCTGAAGGTGGACCTGCCGGCTGAGCTGTGATCGCCGCCCGCCGCGTGTGGGAGGTCGGATAGCAAGCCATGACCTATCAGTTCGATTTCAGCTGGCTGATCGGATCTCTGCCGGTGCTGCTCAAGGGCATCCGGATCACCGTGCAGCTTATCCTGATCGGCGCGGTGTTCGGCGTGGCATTGGGCATTGCCTGCGCCTGGGTGCGGGCGCTGGGGCCGAAATGGCTAAAACCCGTCGTTGCGACCTATGTCGAGCTGATCCGCAACACGCCCTTCCTCATCCAGCTGTTCTTCATCTTCTTCGGCCTGCCGTCGCTTGGCATCAGGATGTCGGAACTGACCGCCGCCAACCTCGCCATGATCGTCAACCTCGGCGCTTACAGCTGCGAGATCATCCGCGCCGGCATCCAGGCCACGCCGCGCGGCCAGTTCGAGGCCGGCGCCAGCCTCGCCATGACCCCGTTCCAGACCTTCTGGCACGTGGTTCTGGTCCCGGCGCTGCAGCGCATCTGGCCTGCGCTGTCGTCGCAGATCGTCATCGTCATGCTGGGTTCGGCCGTCGTTTCGCAGATTGCCGCTGAGGACCTGACCTTCGCCGCCAATTTTATCCAGTCGCGCAATTTCAGGGCCTTCGAAACCTACATCGTCTCCACCTTGATCTACCTGGCGCTCGCCATCCTGCTGCGCCAGCTGCTGGCCGGCCTGGGCGGGATGCTGTTCCCGAGGAAGGCGTCGCGATGAGACAGGCGCCATGACCGAGTTCAGCTTCTGGGACATCCTGCGCAACCTGCTTCTGGCCGCCCGCTGGACCGTTGTCCTCTCGCTGGTCTCCTTCATCGGTGGCGGCATCGTCGGCGCGGCCCTGCTTTTCTTGCGCATCGGCGGCCGGCGTGGGATGCAGTTTCTGTCACGCGGCTACATCCAGCTGTTTCAGGGCACGCCGCTGCTGATGCAGCTCTTTCTGGCTTTCTTCGGGCTTGGCCTGTTTGGCATCGACGTTCCCGCCTGGCTTGCCGCCTGTGTCGCGCTCATCCTGTGGACCGCAGCCTTCCTCGCCGAAATCTGGCGTGGCTGCGTCGAGAGCATTGCCAAGGGCCAATGGGAGGCGTCAGCCAGCCTCGGCATGGGTTATCTCCAGCAGATGCGCTACGTCATCCTGCCGCAGGCACTGAAAGTGGCGGTGCCGCCGACCGTCCGCTTCTCGGTTCAGGTGGTGAAGGGCACCGCGCTCACCTCGATCATCGGCTTCGTCGAACTGTCGAAGGCCGGTTCGATCGTCACCAACGCGACGTTCCAGCCGTTCACCGTCTATGGCCTGGTCGCGCTCATCTATTTTGCTTTGTGCTGGCCGCTGTCGAAATCCAGCCAGCTCCTGGAAAGGAAGCTCAATGTCGCTCATCGCAATCACTGAGGTGAAGAAGCGCTTCGGCGACAACGAGGTGCTGAAGGGGATTTCCATCGACGTCGCGCCGGGCGAGGTCGTCGCCATCATCGGAAAGAGCGGTTCGGGCAAGTCGACGCTGCTGCGCTGCATCAACGGGCTGGAGACCATCGATGAAGGCTCGATCGTCGTCGCCGGCGCCCAGTTCCTGCCCGACGAGGTGCATCTCAAGGCGCTGCGCCTGAAGGTCGGCATGATTTTTCAGCAATTCAACCTGTTCCCGCATCTCACCGCCGGTGGCAATGTCATGCTGTCGCAGATGGTGGTGAAGAAGACGCCGAAGAAGGACGCCGAGGCGGTCGCGCGAAAAATGCTCGACCGCGTCGGTCTCGCCCACAAGTTCGATGCGTTGCCGGACGAATTGTCCGGCGGCCAGCAGCAGCGCGTGGCGATCGCCCGGGCGCTCGCCATGCAGCCCATCGCGCTGCTATGCGACGAGATCACCTCGGCGCTCGATCCCGAGCTCGTCGCCGAGGTGCTGGCCGTCGTCAAGGAATTGGCGGCGGAAGGCATGACGCTGGTGATGGTCACCCACGAGATGCGCTTTGCCCGCGACGTCTGCTCGCGCGTCGTCTTCATGCATCAGGGCCGCGTCCACGAGATCGGCGCCCCCGAGGACGTTTTTTCCAATCCCAGGACGCCGGAGCTCCGGCAGTTTCTGGGCGTGCAATAAGCTGTGTTGATATTCAGCCGGCCTGCAACCGGCGCTACTCGCGTACCCGAAAGTACGCTCCGTTCCGGATCTCGGAATCCACCATTTTCGGCGCGGCCTGACCTGGTACGTCACCACACTTGACGCCGACATGCGTCCATTAGGACGCACCAAGTACACACTGGCAAAAGATCAGCTCTTGTTGCCGGCCAGCACCAGCACCGGCTTGTCGCTGTAGAGGTCTGGGAATAGCGTCTTCAAATTCTCGACCTTGGGCAGGTCGTTGTAGACGATGTAGGGATAGGTCGGGTTCAGCGTCAAAAAGTCCTGGTGGTAGTCCTCGGCCGGATAGAATTTTTTCCCCGTCTCCAGCGTGGTCACGATCGGCTCCGGAAACACGTTGGCCTTGTCGAGCTGGGCGATATAGCTCTCGGCGATCTTCTTCTGCGCGTCGCTTTCTGCAAAGATCGTCGAACGGTATTGCGGGCCGCGGTCCGGACCCTGGTAGTTCAGCTGCGTCGGGTTGTGCGCGACCGAGAAATACACCTGCAGCAGCTGGCCGTAACTGACTTTGGACGGCTCGTAGATGATCTCGACGGCCTCGGCATGCCCGGTCCGGCCGGTGCCAACCGTCTCGTAGACGGCGGTGTCCTTGTCGCCGCCGGCATAGCCGGAGACGGCGCTGGTCACGCCCTTGACGTGCTGGAACACGCCTTGCACGCCCCAGAAGCAGCCGCCGGCGAAGATCGCCCTGGCGGTGCCGGCGGCGGGTTTTTCGCCCATCGCCGGTGGCGGGATCACCACCGCCGCCTCGGCCGAGATCGCCGGCGTCTGCCACAAGGCGGCGCCAGCCGCCGCGAGCATCAACGCCGCAAGCGCGCCCCAGGCGACGTTGGTCAATCGTTTCGCGGCGGTTTTTTCAATGCCGGTCATCTCTGCTCTCCCATGCGTGAGTTTACGATTATACGACAGATAGGTCCGTCGCGGTCTCACATTGCCGTGCGGGCGCGTGCATTCGGCCGCGCCCCGTTCGCGGACGCGGGCCTACTTGGCCGTCCCCATCGCGTCGCAGGCCTTGGTCGCCTCGTCCTTTTTCATCGCGTCGGTTTCCATGGCAGCCTTGTCCATGCAGTCCTTCATCTTTTCGGCCGCCATCGGATCCGCCGGCTTCATCGCGTCGGTCGCCGGCTTCATGGCGTCGGTCGCCATCGCATCGGCCGGCTTCATCGCATCTTCGGCGCGCGCAATGCCGCCGGCGAAAAGCGCCGTCGAGCACAGTGCGAAGGCAAGTGCCGGCAAGGTCAGGCGGGTGAGGTTGGTCATGATGGTCTCCAGGTTGGTGGCGCGCCGGAATGGCGATCACATCAGCTCTTCGCCGCCGCCTGGGCTTTCGTTACAGCCATCACCGCTTCGTGATCGGAAGGCTCGTTGTTTTTGCAACGCTGGATATTGGCGAAAGCGGGTGCGACATCCAATCTCCCTCCTTGTGGGGGAGATGTCCGGCAGGACAGAGGGGGGCGACGTAAAGCGCGGCGAGGCAGCCCTTGCGTGCAGTGGCCTCGCTCCCTAACGCCAGGTTAATGCATCGATAACCGGAGAGGCGGTCGAATCTCCTGGCAACAGGGGTGGATCACGGCGGCGGGATTTTCGATCTTGGCAAGGCCGCGGGACAGCGCCCCCCTCTGGCCTGCCGGCCATCTCCCCCACAAGGGGGGAGATTGGCAGCTCAGGCGCCTGCCCCTATTGCGTAAGCACTGTTTGCGAAGGCCGCTGATTGAAGTCGCACTTGCCGGTCACGGTGTAGAAGAAGTCGGCGTTCGACACCGGAGCCGGTACGGGATTGCCGCCGTCTTCCCAGGCCTGCTGGCTGGGTTGGCCGCACGGCACGGCGGTGAAGATGTCCACCAGTTTGCCGTTCGCGACTTCAACGCCGTCGATGTACAACCGGTTCGATGTGTTTGCGTCATTCGACTTGAGCTTGGGTGTTTGGGCCGATGGCACATCCATCTGCAGATACAGCACATCCATCAGGCTGACGTCGATCACCGCGCCGGCGCCGTTCGCGGGGTACATAGTGTTGGTGCAGGTGGTCAGGTATTTCTTGTTGCCGCTCGTCTGGGTAATCGCCCCGGTAGGCAGGCCGTTAAAATTCTGCACCGTCTTGGTCGTGCATTTCTGTTCCTGGACCTTCGTGCTCGTCGCTCCGTTGACCGTATACACTGTCGACGTGCCGTAGCCTTTCGGATCACCAAAATTGTTGTAGACATAAGTGATCTTCATCAGCGGATTGATCGCCGTCTCGGTGAATTTCGTGCCGCAGAGCGTCATTGTCTTGTTCCAATGGCCCGAAACCTTGTCGACCTTGAACGTGGTCTGCACCAGCGCCGGCCGCTTGCGCACTGCCGACGCGACGCCGATCTGCACCGTGTCGACGTGGGCGATCTGCATGAAGTTCGTTGGCATGGCAAACTTGGCCGAAGCATCGATGCTGGCGGTGCCGTCGGCGGCGACGACGAAGCTATCGAGCTTGGCGGTGCCTTGCCCGCTATTGGCCGTAAACGACTCCTGCAGTTTCACCTGACGGTCCGCCAGTGACGTGCTGGTTGGCAGCGTCGTGATCGACAGCGTCGCGGCATCGAGCGCATTCTGCATCGATCCCTTCGTCGCAACGGCTGAGTTGTAGTCGATTGAAAAGCCCAGAGGGCACACATCGGGATAAGCATGATGGCGAGTATCGGCGCGAGGGAGCCGCTCTCGGAATTGAGAAAATGACGTCCAGATTGTGGCATTGCTTGGCCCCCCAAACGGTGACAGCTCGTGGCCTGTCACGCAGGGCGCGAACTATGCCCTAATCTGATGGACCAAAGTTTAACGGCTTTGCGTCCGCCGGCGGCTTATGCGCCGCGCCCGCCGCCGCTTGCCCGGGCAAGCTGCCCCTGCTAAAGCGCGCGACATGACCACGCCGATCAAGAACATCCGCAATTTCTCCATCGTCGCCCATATCGACCATGGCAAATCCACGCTTGCCGACCGGCTGATCCAGTCCACCGGCGGGCTGGAGCTGCGCGACATGAAGGAGCAGGTGCTGGACTCGATGGATATCGAGCGCGAGCGCGGCATCACCATCAAGGCGCAGACGGTGCGATTGAAATACCGCGCCAACAATGGCGAGGATTTTATCCTCAATTTGATCGACACGCCCGGCCATGTCGACTTCGCCTACGAAGTGTCGCGGTCGCTCGCCGCCTGCGAGGGCTCGCTGCTGGTTGTCGACGCCAGCCAAGGCGTCGAGGCGCAGACGCTGGCCAATGTCTACCAGGCCATCGACAACAACCACGAGATCGTCGTGGTGCTGAACAAGGTCGACCTGCCGGCCGCCGAGCCCGAGCGCATTCGCGAGCAGGTCGAGGAGGTGATCGGCATCGACGCCTCCAACGCCGTGCTGATCTCGGCCAAGACCGGCCTCGGCATCCCCGACGTGCTGGAGGCGATCGTCAACGACCTGCCGCCGCCGCGCGAAGGCGACATCACGGGCCCGCTGAAGGCGATGCTGGTCGACAGCTGGTACGACGCCTATCTCGGCGTCATCGTGCTGGTCCGCATCATCGACGGCGTGCTGAAGAAGGGCCAGACCATCCGCATGATGGGCACCGGCGCCAAGTATCTGGTCGAGCGCACCGGCGTCTTCACGCCGGCCCGCATCAATGTCGACGAGCTCGGCCCAGGCGAATTCGGCTTCCTCACCGGCTCGATCAAAGAAGTCGCCGACACCCGCGTCGGCGACACCATTACCGAGGACAAGCGCCAGACGGCGCAGGCCCTGCCCGGCTTCAAGCCGGCGCAGCCGGTGGTGTTTTGCGGCCTGTTCCCCGTCGACGCCGCCGATTTCGAGGATCTGCGCGCCGCGGTCGGCAAACTGCGCCTCAACGACGCTTCTTTCTCCTATGAAATGGAAACCAGCGCGGCGCTCGGCTTCGGCTATCGCTGCGGCTTCCTTGGCCTGCTGCATCTGGAAATCATCCAGGAGCGGCTGGAGCGCGAGTTCAACCTCGACCTCATCGCCACCGCGCCCTCGGTCGTCTATCGCTTGGCTCTGACCGACGGCACGACGAAGGAACTGCACAACCCGGCCGACATGCCCGACGTGGTCAAGATCCAGGCGATCGAGGAGCCGTGGATCCGCGCCACCATCCTCACCCCGGACGAATATCTCGGCGGCATCCTGAAACTCTGCCAGGATCGGCGCGGCATCCAGGCCGATCTCTCCTATGTCGGCAAACGCGCCATGCTGACCTACGATCTGCCGCTCAACGAGGTCGTCTTCGACTTCTATGATCGGCTAAAATCGATCTCCAAGGGCTACGCCTCCTTCGACTATCACCTGACCGACTACAAGGAAGGCGACCTGGTGAAGATGTCGATCCTGGTCAACGAGGAGCCCGTCGACGCGCTGTCGATGCTGGTCCACCGCACGGCGGCGGAAAAGCGCGGCCGCCAGATGTGCGAGAAGCTGAAGGAACTGATCCCGAACCATCTGTTCAAGATCCCGATCCAGGCGGCAATCGGCGGCAAGGTCATCGCCCGCGAGACGATCTCGGCCCTGCGCAAGGACGTCACGGCCAAATGCTACGGCGGCGACGTCTCGCGCAAGCGCAAGCTGCTCGACAAGCAGAAAGAGGGCAAGAAGCGGATGCGCCAGTTCGGCAAGGTCGACATCCCGCAGGAGGCGTTTATCCAGGCGCTGAAGATGGGCGATTGAGAAGCCGTCCGCGCGCAGCTGAGGGGGATCAGGCTTCGTGGCCCAGCGCTCGCGGCTTTATCAGCCGGCGCGTATCGGCTAAGGGCGGTGAGCAAAATCCCGGATCCGCCAATGACCGCCAAATCCTCCCCCCTGTTCCTCGGCATCGACACCGGCGGCACCTATACCGATGCCGTGCTGTGGTCGGAAGCCGGTGGCGCTAACGGAAAGGTTCTGGCCAAGGCCAAGGCGCTGACCACCCGCCACGATCTGGCGGTCGGCATTTCGGGCGCGGTCGATGCGGTGCTGCAAAAAGCCGCCACCGATCCGGCAGCAATAAAACTGGTGTCGATGTCGACGACGCTTGCCACCAACGCGCTGGTCGAGGGTCAGGGCGGCCGCGTCGCGCTGGTGATGATCGGCTTTTCCGAGGGCGACCTTGCCCGCGACGGGCTGAAGGCCGCGCTCGGCACCGACCCTGTGGTGTTCTGCCCGGGCGGCCACGATGTCCATGGCAATGCGGCAAAACTCGATCTGTCCGGGCTGGAGGCAGCGCTGCCGGAACTCGGCGCCTCGGTGTCCGGCTTTGCCGTCTGCGCCTATTTCGCCACTCGCAACCCGGCGCATGAGCTAAGCGCGCGGAACCTGATCCGCGGCATAACAGGCCTGCCGGTCACCGCCAGCCACGAGCTTTCGGCCAAGCTCGGCGGCCCGCGCCGGGCGCTGACGACGCTGCTCAACGCCAGGCTGATCTCGATGATCGACCGGCTGGTGGCGGCGACCGAGGGCTTTCTTGCCGCGCGCGGCATCGCCGCCCCGCTGATGGTGGTGCGCGGCGACGGCGCGCTGGTTTCCGCCGCCTTCGCCCGCCAGCGGCCGATCGAGACGATTCTTTCAGGCCCGGCCGCCAGCCTTGTCGGCGCTCGCCACATGACCGGCCTCGACAATGCAGTCGTCTCCGACATTGGCGGCACCACCACCGACGTGGCCGTGCTCGACCAGGGCCGTCCCAGGCTTGACCCGGAAGGCGCCACCGTCGGCGGCTTCCGCACCATGGTCGAGGCGGTCGCCATGCGCACCTTTGGGCTCGGCGGCGATTCCGAAGTGACGCTGGAGGACGGCGCGCTCAACCCAAGAATCCTGCTCGGGCCGCGCCGCCTGGTGCCGCTGGCGCTGGCCGGCATGATGCATGGCGAAGCGGTGACCGTCGAACTGGAACGCCAGATCCGCGCGGCCAACCCCAGCCGCATGGATGGCCGGCTGGCGGTCAGGACCGGCGTGCCGGAGCGGCTGGCTGCCGGCCTGACCGGCGCCGAGGCCAAGCTTTATGAGCTGATCGGCTCGACGCCTCTCGCCGTCGACAGGCTTTTGACATCAAACGCCCAGAACGCCACCTTGAACCGGTTGGTGTCGCGCGGGCTGGTGCATGTCGCCGGCTTCACGCCGTCGGACGCCGCCCATGTGCTGGGCAAGCAGGCCAACTGGGATGCCGCCACGGCTCGGCTCGGCGCCGAGCTGTTCGCCCGCAGGCGCGACGGCCGCGGACAGGCGATCGCCGCCACGCCGGAGGCGATCTCGGAACGGGTGCTGACCACGCTGACCCGGCTGTCGGCGGAAGTCATCCTCGAAACCGCCTTTGCCGAGGACGGGCTGGATGGCGCGGCGACCGTGGCGCACGCGCTGGTGCAGCGCGCCGTCGATTCCCATCCCGGCATCGCACGGCTGAGCGTCGCGCTCGACCGCCCGGTCATCGGCCTCGGCGCCTCGGCGCCGCTGCATTATGCCGGGCTGCCACCGCTGGTCGGCCATGACTGCGTGGTGCCCGAAGATACCGATGTCGCCAATGCGCTCGGCGCCGTCGTCGGCCAGGTCAGGGTTTCGGCGGAGGCGCGCGTCAGCCAGCCCCAGGAAGGGCTGTTTCGCGTCGCCTCAGGCGAAAGCGTGCGCGACTTCAATGACGAGGCGGCGGCGATCGCGGCAGCGGAAACCGATGTCCGCGCCATTGCCGCCGGGCGGGCCAGGGACGCCGGCACCGACAGCGCCGAAATCGAGATCGCCAGCGAATTCCGCGTCTCGACCGTCGAGGGCCAGCGCATGTTTATCGAGGCGCATGTGGTGGCGGTGGCGTCGGGCAGGCCAAGGATCGCGGTTTGAGGGAGAGCGCAATCTCCCCCACAAGGGGGAGATTGGCGGCTTTGGCCGGCGGCGAAAATGCCCTACCTTCACCCTAAGCTGAATTGACCCTGCCACCCTGACATGTCAAAGGCCCGGCCAAAGCCCTTCGTCTGGAGAAGCCCCGATGACCGATCGCGTCGAAATCGCCGGATTGCGGATTGCCTGCGAGCTTTATGATTTCGTCGTGAACGAGGCGCTGCGGGCCACCGGCATTGCAGCCGACGCCTTCTGGACCGGCTTCTCGGCCATTGTGCATGATTTGGCGCCGAGGAACCGGGCTCTGCTCGCAAAACGCGACGCGCTGCAGGGCCAGATCGACCACTGGTATCGCGACAATGGCGCGCCCGCCGACATGGAAGCCTACAAGGATTTCCTGAGGGAAATCGGCTATCTCGCGCCGGAAGGGCCGGCCTTCTCCGTCGCGACGGACAATGTCGACCCCGAGATCTCGGTGGTTGCAGGGCCGCAATTGGTAGTGCCGGTGATGAACGCGCGTTACGCGCTGAATGCCGCCAATGCGCGCTGGGGCTCGCTCTATGATGCGCTCTACGGCACCGACGCCATTCCCGAGACCGACGGCGCCGAGAGGGGCGCCAGGTTCAATCCCGTGCGCGGCGCCAGGGTCATTGCCTGGGCGAAGGGTTTTCTCGACGAATCGGTCCCGCTGACGACCGGCAAATGGGCAGGGGTGAACGGGCTTGCCGTGGCCAACGGCATGCTGCGGCTGAGCGAGGGCGCCGGCGCCACCACGCTCGCCGATCCCAAACAGTTTGCCGGCTATCGCGGCGACGCCGATAATCCCGAAGCCGTCCTGCTCACCCGCAATGGCCTGCATATCGAGATTGTGATCGACCGCAGCAACCAGATCGGCAAGACCGATCCGGCCGGCATTGCCGATGTCGTGCTGGAATCGGCGCTGACGACCATCCAGGACTGCGAGGATTCGGTCGCGGCGGTCGATGCGCAGGACAAGGTTTTGGTCTACCGCAACTGGCTCGGCCTGATGAAGGGCGACCTTGCCGAGGAGATCACCAAGGCCGGCAGCACGTTTACGCGTAAACTCAATCCCGACCGGTCGTACACCGCGCCTGATGGTGGCGCGCTGTCCCTGCCTGGCCGCTCGCTGATGCTGATCCGCAACGTCGGCCACCTCATGACCAATCCGGCGATTACAGATCGCGACAGCAACGAAGTGCCGGAAGGCATAATGGATGCGGCGATGACGGCGCTGATCGCGCTGCACGATATCGGCCCGAACGGACGACGCGCCAATTCCCGCGCGGGCTCGATGTATGTCGTAAAGCCCAAGATGCACGGGCCGGAGGAAGTCGCCTTCGCCGTCGAGATATTCGACCGTGTCGAGGCGCTGCTCGGCATGGCGGAAAACACCATCAAGATGGGCATTATGGACGAGGAGCGGCGCACCACCGTCAACCTCAAGGAGGCGATCCGCGCCGCCAAAGATCGCGTCGTCTTCATCAACACCGGTTTCCTCGACCGCACCGGCGACGAAATCCACACCTCGATGGAAGCCGGCCCGATGATCCGCAAGGGCGACATGAAGCAGGCCGTCTGGATTGCTGCCTACGAAGCCTGGAACGTCGACACCGGGCTGGAATGCGGGCTGGCCGGCCGCGCCCAGATCGGCAAGGGCATGTGGGCAATGCCCGATCTGATGGCGGCGATGCTGGCGGAAAAGATCGCCCATCCCAGGGCCGGCGCCAATACCGCCTGGGTGCCTTCGCCGACGGCTGCGACGCTGCACGCCACCCATTACCACAAGGTCGACGTCCACGCTTTGCAGGCGGCGCTGAAGAGCCGCCCCAAGGCAAAGCTCGACGACATCTTGTCGGTGCCGGTAGCGGTGCGGCCGAACTGGTCGCCGCAGGAGATCCAGAACGAGCTCGACAACAACGCGCAAGGCATTCTGGGCTATGTCGTTCGTTGGATCGACCAGGGCGTCGGCTGCTCGAAAGTGCCTGACATCAATGATGTTGGCCTGATGGAGGACCGCGCCACGCTGCGCATCTCCTCGCAGCACATCGCCAATTGGCTGCATCACGGCGTCTGCACCTCAGACCAGGTGATGGAGACGATGAAGCGCATGGCCGGCGTCGTCGACCGCCAGAACGCAGGCGATCCGCACTACCGGCCGATGGCCCCCGACTTCGACAAGTCGATCGCCTTCCTCGCTGCCTGCGACCTCGTCTTCAAGGGCCGGGTCCAGCCCAACGGCTACACCGAGCCGGTGCTGCACGCGCGGCGGCTGGAGCTGAAGGCGAAGGAAAGACCCTCGATAGCGCGCACAGTGTTTTAGTATAACTCGACGGATATTAGGCATCGCTAAAGCGTCATTGTCCCGGTGCATGCGATCTGCTACGACTTTATCACCGACAAACGGCTCTGGGAGGCCGTGCGTCCGACATCATGTACAAGATCAACTCAAAACCGGAGAACGGCCATGAAACGGCTTCTGACGGTCGCTGCCCTTTTGGCGGCGGGCAGTTTGTTTGCGATGCAAGGCGCAGCCGCCGATGACGCTGCGATGATCAAGAGCGCTGAGTCCGCCGCACCCCCCGCTGTGGCAAGCGGCGCTGCGATCCACGCCATGGATGACAAGGGCGCAATGCGCACGCTGCGCGAGGGTACAAACGGCTTCTGGTGCATGCCGGACCACCCGGCCACGCCTGGCCCGGATCCAATGTGTGGCGATGCCAACGCGATGGAATGGGCAATGGCGTGGATGCAAAAGAAGGAACCGCCCAAGGGCAAGGTCGGCTTCATGTATATGCTGGCCGGCGGCAGCGACGGCAGCAACACCGATCCTTTTGCGACGAAGCCCGAGGAAGGCAACAATTGGATAGAGACCGGCCCGCACGTGATGGTCGTCAACGCAATGGACATGATGCAGGGCTATCCGGCGGACCCCAAGCCTGACAGGTCCAGGCCATATGTGATGTGGGCGGGCACTCCCTACGCACATCTCATGATCCCGGTTAAGTAGCTGCCGCCGAAATGACTGGCGATAGCGATCAGGCTGCGTAGCAATTCTGACGATGTGCCTTGAGATAAGGGTCATCGCAACGCCCCCGCACCCCGGTCGGTTTTGAATGTGGCGGGCCGAGCGTCTCCTCGGCGACCCCTCCCGGCCGCTTCGCGGCCACCCTCCCCTCAAGGGCCCTCAAGGGGGAGGGGAACGTCACGCCGCCTGCGCCATTCGCTCCGAACTCATGCGGTACGAAATCGCCTCGGCCAGATGGATGCGGCCGACAGTCTCGCTGGCCTCGAGATCGGCCAGCGTCCGCGCCACTTTCAGCACCCGGTGATAGGCCCGCGCCGAAAAGCCGAGCTTTTCGCTGGCATCCCTGAGCAGTGACAGGCCTGATGCATCCGGCATCGCGATCTCCTCGATGACCGAGGGTGAGCAGTGCGCGTTGGTGGTGACGGAGGTCGCGCCGAGCCGCTCGAAACGTTCGCGCTGGGTTGTCCGCGCGCGGGCCACGCGCAGCGCCACATCGGCACTTTTCTCCGCCCGATCCGGCCGGATCAGATCGCTGGCCGAGACCGCCGGCACCTCGATGCGGAGATCGATGCGGTCGAGCAGTGGGCCGGAAATGCGCGCCTGGTAGTCGGTGCGGCAGCGGTCGCCGCGCAGGCAGCGATAGCCCGGCTCGCCGGCCATGCCGCAGCGGCACGGGTTCATCGCCGCGACCAGCTGGATGCGCGCCGGATAGGTGACGCGATGATTGGCGCGGGCGATCATGCAGTCGCCGGTCTCCAGCGGCTGGCGCAGCGCGTCGAGCGCCTGCGGCGAGAATTCGGGAAACTCGTCGAGGAACAGCACGCCGTGATGGGCCAGCGAGGCCTCGCCTGGCCGCACGCGCAGGCCGCCGCCGACCAGCGCCGCCATCGAGGCCGAATGGTGCGGCGCGCGGAACGGCCGCCGGTCGGTCAGCTTGCCTTCGCCAAGCTCGCCGGCCACCGAGGCGATCATCGAGACTTCGAGCAATTCCCGCGGCGCCAGCGGCGGCAGGATCGACGGCAGCCGCTGCGCCAGCATCGATTTTCCCGATCCTGGCGGACCGATCATCAACATGTTATGGCCGCCGGCGGCCGCCACTTCGAGTGCCCGCTTGGCGGTCTCCTGGCCCTTGATGTCGGCAAGATCCGGCAGGTCGCGCGCCGAGGCATGAATACCGGCCTCCGGCCGCGACAGCACCTGCGTGCCGCGAAAATGATTGGCGATGGCGATCAGGCTGCGCGGCGCCAGGATGTCGAAATCCTTGCCGGCCCACGCCGCTTCCGGGCCGCAGGCGAAAGGGCAGATCAGGCCCTTGCCTTCGGCATTGGCGCCGATCGCCGCCGGCAGCGCGCCGGCCACCGCGGCGATGGTGCCGTCGAGCGACAGTTCGCCAAGCACGACATAGCCGGCCAGCATGTCGCCTGGAATGGCGCCAAGCGCCGCCATCAGGCCAAGCGCGATCGGCAAATCGTAATGGCTGCCTTCCTTGGGCAGATCGGCGGGCGCCAGATTGACGGTGACCTTCTTCGACGGCATCGACAGGCCCGATGCGTGCAGCGCCGCCTGCACCCGCTCCCGGCTTTCGGCCACCGCCTTGTCGCCGAGGCCGACGATGTGCATGTTGACCTTGCCGGGCGCGATCATCACCTGCACGTCGACCGGCACGGCCTCGATGCCCTGGAAAGCGACCGTACGGACCCGCGCAACCATCTTTTCTGCCCCCGGACATGGGCCCGCCCGAAGCCCATGCGATCATGCCGCGAACGGCGTCATCTGAGACAACCACAGATTTTGGGCAAAGGCAAGAACATTACGGGAACAATCGAACGTTGTGCCTTGATGGCGCCGCATCGGCTACGGATCGGAAAACGGATGTTCCGCCAAGCATCGGCGCTACTTGCGCTTGTCCTCGACCGCATCCCAGAACAGGCTGGCGATATCGGCGCCGCCGAAGCGTTTTACCTCGCGCACGCCGGTCGGCGACGTCACGTTGATCTCGGTCATGTAGTCGCCGATCACGTCGATGCCGACGAGGATAAAACCGCGCTCCTTCAGCGACGGGCCGATGCGGGCGCAGATCTCGCGTTCGCGCTCCGTCAGTTCGGTTTTTTCGGCGCGGCCGCCGACATGCATGTTGGAGCGCGAATCATGCTCGGCCGGCACCCGGTTGATGGCGCCGACCGGCTCGCCGTCGATCAGGATGATGCGCTTGTCGCCGGCTCGCACCTCCTTCAGATAACGCTGCACGATGTAGGGCTCGCGGAACATCTGGCCGAACATTTCGAGCAGCGAGGCGAGGTTGCGATCGGCCTCATGCAGGTGGAAGATGCCGGCGCCGCCATTGCCGTAGAGCGGCTTGACGATGATGTCGCCGAACTCCCTGCGGAAGGCGGCAACCTCCTGGCTGTCCTTGGTGATCAGCGTTTCCGGCATCAGGTCGGGGAACTCGGTGACGAAGATCTTTTCCGGGCTGTTGCGTACCCAGGCCGGGTCGTTGACCACCAGCGTCCTGGGATGGATGCGCTCGAGTATGTGCGTCGTGGTGATGTAGTTCATATCGAAAGGCGGGTCCTGCCTGAGCAGGACGACGTCCATCTCCGACAGGTCGGTGCGCACTTTCTCGCCGAGCGAATAGTGATTGCCCTTCTCGTCGCGGACCTGCATTTCCTCGACGCCGGCAAACACCTTGCCGTCGCGCAGCGACAGCCGGTCGGGCGTATAATGGAACAGCTGGTGGCCGCGTCGCTGCGCTTCCAGCGACAGCGCAAACGACGTGTCGCCGGCAATCGAGACGGTGGAGATGTGGTCCATCTGGACAGCGATTTTCAGAGGCATGGCGGATCTCCGGCGGATCGGATGGGCTGCTTGCCCTTACAACCTCCCCGGTCATCTGCCAATCGCGACATTTTGAGGATTGCCTGCTGGGCGTAGCTGAGGCGCAGGCGGAGCGCCTTGCCCAGTTCGGCTGCGCCGGCAGCAACGATTCCTGTTCGGCGGGCCGGTTGGTTTCAATGCCACGCTCGGCTATCCCAGAAATTCGCTCCGTGGCACGTTGCGCTCAAGGCGATCTGACGAGCGACTTGTCAGACATAAGCCCGCGAATTTGTTTTTCTCCCTTGCTCCCCCGACCGGGCTGGCTAGGATGCGCGCCGACCGAACCTACAGCGCCGCGCGTCCTTTTGGACGCGCAAACGACGCTGTAGCACTTTGATTTTGCGCATGATCCTTTCCGTAAATCGCAACCGATTTTCGGGGTCATGCGCAGGGAGAAAAAAATGATGCCATCGGCGCGCTTTGCCGACCTTGAGGGCGCTTCGGTGCTGATTACCGGCGGCGGCTCCGGCATCGGCGCGGCGCTGACCGAGGGTTTTGCCCGCCAGGGGGCAAAGGTCGCCTTCATCGACATCGCCGACGGCCCGAGCCTGGCGCTGGCCGACCGCATCGAAAAGGATCTCGGCCGCCGCCCCCTCTATCTCAAGACCGACATACGCGACGTCGAGGCGATGCGGGCTTCGGCCGCCAGGGCGGCAGAGGCGCATGGCGACGTCACCGTGCTGGTCAACAATGCGGCACTTGACGATCGCCACGCGGTGGAAGACGTCACCGTGGAGTTCTGGGACAACAACCAGGCGGTCAACCTGCGCCCGCATTTCTTCTCCGCACAGGCGGTGGCGCCGGGCATGAAGCGCGCCGGCGGCGGCTCGATCATCAACTTCACGTCGACGTCGTTCCTGATCAATCACCCCGACATGCCGGCCTATACCGCTGCCAAGGCCGGGATCGTCGGCCTGACCAAGGGGCTTGCCGGCAAGCTCGGCGCCGACGGCATTCGCGTCAATGCGATCGCACCCGGCTGGGTGATCACCGAGCGGCAGAAGCAGCTCTGGGTCACCGAACAGGCGCTCGCCGCCCACGTGGCCAAGCAATGCATCAAGCAGGTGATGCAGCCGGAAGACGTCGTCGGCACGGTGCTGTTCCTGGCGTCGGACGCTTCGCGCATGCTGACCGCGCAGATGCTGATCGTCGACGGGGGCTTCCTGTGAACTCAGCGAGCAACGTGCCTTCTGTGGCCGCCGTCGATTGGGGCACCACCCGTCTCAGGGTCTGGCTGGTCGATGAGGCCGGAAATGTCCTCGCCGAGCGTCGCGGCGACGACGGGCTGATCACCGCGCAGGCGGCCGGGTTTTCGACCATCCTCGAAGGACATCTGGCGGCGATGGGCGCGCCGGAAGCGATGCCCGTGATCATCTGCGGCATGGCCGGCTCGCGCCAGGGCTGGCTGGAGGCGCCCTATGTCAGCGTGCCGGCGCCGATCGGCGCCATCCTTGCCGGCGCTGCGCGCGTCCCCGGCCAGCGCCGCGACATCCGCATCGTGCCGGGCCTTGCCCAGCGCCAGGCCGACGCGCCTGACGTCATGCGCGGCGAGGAAACGCAGCTTGCCGGCGCCGGTTTGCCGGCAAAAGGCCGCCATCTCGTCTGCATGCCCGGCACCCACTCCAAATGGGTGCTGGTCGAGGACGGCGCCGTTGCCGGTTTTGGCACCTGGCCGACCGGCGAGCTGTTTTCGGTGCTGGCGGCGCACTCGATCCTGCGCCATTCGCTGGGCGAGCAGCCCAAGCCGGTTGCACCAGGCAATCCGTTTTTCCAGCGCTGGTGCGAGATCGCGCTTTCCGAGGGCGGCGATGTCACATCGAGGCTGTTCTCGATCCGCGCTGCGGGCCTTTTGCAGGACCTGAAGGCCGACGATGCCGCTGCT
This sequence comes from Mesorhizobium sp. WSM4817, assembly GCF_055811135.1. Lineage (NCBI taxonomy): Bacteria > Pseudomonadati > Pseudomonadota > Alphaproteobacteria > Hyphomicrobiales > Phyllobacteriaceae > Mesorhizobium > Mesorhizobium sp. WSM4817. The sequence continues at coordinate 427,935 of NZ_JBVVQQ010000001.1, forward strand.
TGCCTGTCCGGCCTGCTGATCGGCGGCGAGATCGCCTCGGCCAGCCGCCGCAATCGAAAAGGCGCGGCGTCGATCGTGCTGGTCGCATCCGGCGCGCTCGGCACCCTCTACACTGAGGCGCTCGGTCTTGCCGGGCTTGCGGTGAGAGCCGTCGATGCCGACGAGGCGGTGCGTGCCGGCCTGATCGAGGCGGCGCGCGAAAATGGCATGATTGCCCAGACATGATCGACAACAGCGGAGTTGCCGCATGACCGAGACCGCATCGTTTCCGAAGCTCGAGCGCGGGCTTGTCGCCATCCTGCGCGGCCTCAAGCCGGACAAGGCGGTGGCCGTCGGCCGGGCGATCTTCGAGGCCGGCATCGAAGCGATCGAAGTGCCGCTCAATTCGCCGGACCCGTTTGTCTCCATCGCGAGAATTGTTGAGGCGCTGCCGGCGACGGCATTGGTCGGTGCCGGGACCGTGTTGACCGCAGCCGATGTCGACGGACTGAACAAGGCCGGCGGGCGGCTGCTGGTCAGCCCCAACATCGATGCGGAGGTCATGGGTCGCGCCATGAATTACGGCATGGTGACGATGCCGGGCGTATTCACGCCGACCGAAGCCTTCCAGGCCATCCGGCTCGGCGCCTCGGCGCTGAAATTCTTCCCGGCCAGCGTGCTCGGCGCGGCCGGGATTGCGGCGATGCGCGCCGTTTTGCCGGCTGAGACGCTGGTCGGCGCGGTCGGCGGCGTGTCGGAGAAGGACTTTGCCGGCTACAAGGCGGCCGGTGTCAGCGTCTTCGGCCTCGGCTCCAGCCTGTTCAAGCCTGGTATGAGCGTCGACGAGGTGGCAACGCGGGCGCAGGCCGCAGTCGCGGCCTGGGACGCAGCGTTTGGAGCAGCGCCATGAGCGAAGCCATCGTTTCGGTTTTTTCCGACCATGTCTGTCAACTCGGCGAAGGCCCGAGCTATGACCCCGCCACCGAAACGCTCTACTGGTTCGACATCGTCAACGGCCAGCTTCTGGAAAAGCCCCTGTTCGGCGGTGCCGTCAAAATCCACGAGCTTGGCCAAATGGCCAGCGCGAGCGCCGTCGTCGACGACAAAAGACAGTTGATCGCCACCGAAACCGGCCTGCATGTCCGCGACGTGGCGACCGGCAAAATGACGCTGCATACGGCCATCGAGGCCAACAATCCGGCGACGCGCTCGAACGATTCGCGCGTCCATCCCTGCGGCGCCTTTTGGGTCGGCACGATGGGCAAGGGCGAGGCAAAGGCCGCTGGCTCGATCTACTGGTTCTTCAGGGGTGAATTGCGCCGGCTCTATTCAGACATCACGGTGTCGAACTCGATCTGTTTTTCCGAAGATGGAACCGTTGCCCATTACACCGATACCAGCACCGGCCTGTTGATGCGCGTCGGCTGCGATCCGGCGACCGGCCTGCCGGCTGGCGAGCCAAAAATCTTCGTCGATCACCGCAAGGCCAAGGGCTATATCGACGGTTCGGTGCTCGATCGCGACGGTGTCCTGTGGAACGCCTGCTGGGGCGGCAGCGTCGTTGAAGCCTACGGGCCTGACGGCAAGCTCATCCGTTCGGTCGCGATGCCGGTGACGCAGCCGTCCTGCCCGGCCTTTGTCGGCAGGAATGCCGACCGGCTGGCGGTCACCTCCGCCTGGTCGGGCAAGGATGAGAAACAGCGCCTGCTGGATCCGCAAGCCGGCATGACGTTTCTGCTCGACATTCCGGTCAACGGCCGCTTCGAGCCGCGCGTGCTGATTGCCTAGGCTGACGTCGATTTCGCGGCCATGCGATGGTAGGCAGTCGCGCTGCCAGGCCCGTTCATCGCCAGGAATCGTTGATGCCATGTCAAGCCGCAGGCCGAAGCTGATCCTAGTCTACGAGCCGGAAAACGCCTGCTTCGAGCGGCTGGTTGCCGATGGCCACGTGCCGGGGCGCGCCGCCGAAATCGCCTCCTATCTGGCGCAATCGACCGACATCGCCCCTGAGTTCGACGCGCTGGCCGCAGCCTGCCAGACGCGCGGCCTGTCCTTCGCACCGGTGGCGCTCGACGATGCCGCAAATCTGCTTGCCGGTGAGGATCCGAAGACGACGCTGGTGTGGACGCTGACCGACGGCATCGCCTATTTCCGCGGCGGCGCGGCGCCGGCCCTGGCAAGGCTGAACGGCCTGAAGCTGCTCGGCGCCGATGATGCGCTGTTTGCGCTCTGTCAGGACAAGTTCCGCTCCGGCGCCGTGCTCGGCGCGCTCGGCCTGCCGGTGCCGCAATCCGGTTTGGCACGCGACGGCCGCTGGCTGGCCGAGCCACCGGCTTCGCCAGCCGGCTGGTTCGTCAAGCCGAACCGGCTCGGCGCCAAGATCGGCATCTGGCCGGATTCGCGCAGCAGAGATCTCGGCCACGCGCTTGAGCTTAGCCGGCGCGTCTTCGCTGCCTATCGCGACGATGTCGTCGTGCAGCCCTACGTCACCGGGCGCAATGCGCGCGCCAGTTTTCTCGGTCTGAAGCCGGACACCGGCGTCGAAGCGCTCGGCATCGTCTTTGTCGAGTCGGGAAGTGATTTCCAGACAATGGAAGACAGCCTGGCGCTCTACGGCGACACCGGCGAGGCGGCCAGGGCGGCGGGAACATATGCCGAGCCGGTGCTGCTGCCGGTTGCCGCCAGCCAGCCGCGAGCCGATGCAAGGATCCGAGGGATCGCGCAAAGCCTGATCGCCGGGCTTGGCCTGCGGGATGTGTTTTCCGTCGATTTCCGGGTCGAAGCCGACGATAGCATCCATCTCATTGAATTCGAGGTCTGCCCGGGCCTGCCTTGCTTCGATTTCCGCGCCTATTGCCGCACGCAATGGGAGATGGGCCTCGCCGATGCGATGGCCGCGACCGCCGCGAGCCGTTTTTTGGCCTCGCCCACGAAATGAGCAGGGCCCGCGTACGCAGCCGCGCCGACGGGCCAGGACCGTGCCTCGACAAACGGCTTGCGTTCCGACATTTCACTTAATAGGGTGTTAAGTGAAGGAGGCGCTCGGTGAAAGTCGACCCTGCGACATCCGCGGAGGTAGCCGCGCTGGCGACGACGGAAGCCGGCAAGGCCAAGCATGTCGGCGGCCGGATCAAGGCCATTCGCATGGCCCGACGCATTTCGCTTCGCCAGCTGGCCGACATGGTCGGCACGACGGCGAGCTTCATCAGCCAGCTCGAGCGCAATCTGAGCGGCGCCAGCGCCAGCACTCTGATGCGGATCGCGGCAGCGTTGGATCTCGGCATCAACGAGCTGTTCGAGCAGACCGAAGGTGGGTTCCACAAGGTGCTTACCAGAGCCGACCGCCCCCTGCTGCCGATCAGCCACGGTTGCCGAAAGACGCTGCTGTCGCGGCGGCCGATCCATGAATTCGAGGTTTATTCGGGGGAGTTCGACGTCGGCGGCTCGACCGGCGACGACGCTTACACGCATGGCGGCAAGCACGAGATGTTCGTCGTCCTGAAGGGCACAGTCGAGCTGACGCTGGCAGACGAGCGCTTCGTCATGAACGAGGGCGACAGCATCGAGTACGCCACCTCGACGCCGCATCGTACAGAGAATATCGGCAAGACGCCGGCGCAGGTGCTCTGGATCATAGCCCCTCCGACCAGTGGCGCGGCGGAACTCAATCGATACACGCCCGGACAAGGCTCGCAGCCGGGCGGACCGAAGTAATGCGGGTGCACATAAATGGGAGATAAAACATGAAGACCAAGATCGGACAGGTGGCCGCGCTCGGGCTGCTGATGATCACCACAGCAGCGCTTGCGCAGAGCAAGCCGGTGGCGGGCGAGGTGGCAGAGGGCTCGCTGAAGGGCAAGACGCTTACCTTCGTCTCGTATGGAGGCATTTATCAGGATGGTCAGATCGCCGCGCTGAAAGAGTTCGTCGACAAATCAGGCGTGACGCTGCTCAGCGACGGGCCAACCGAGATCTCGAAATTGCAGGCGCAGGTCGAGTCCGGCAATGTCACCTGGGACGTTGTCGATACCGGCGATTTCCCACCCTATGTCTATTGCGGCAAGCTGTTCCAGAAGCTGGACTTCTCAAAGATCGATACGTCCAACATTCCGGAGGGCCAGACCAGCGAATGCAGCGTGCCGGCCATGAACTATGGCGTGGTGCTGATGTACAACACCGAAAAGTACAAGGATAACCCGCCCAAGAGCTGGAAGGATTTCTTCGACATCGAGAAATTCCCGGGCTCGCGCGCCCTGGAGGGCAGCGGCGATCTGTCCGGCGGCATGATCGAGCAGGCACTGCTCGCCGCCGGCGGGTCGGTCGAAAACATGACGGTGGCCGATATCGACAAGGCTATCGAGAAGGTGAAATCGCTTGGCCCGGACACGATCTTCTGGAAGACCGGCGCCGATTCCCAGCAGCTCGCCGAATCCGGCGAAGCCGACATGATCGCGATGTGGACCGGACGTGCCATGACCGCGGTGAAGAACGGCGCGAAGTACACGCCGGCGTGGCAGGACTGGCTGGTGGTGATGGATCAGATGACCATTCCGATGGGCGTCAAGGACCCCGACGCGGCGCATGCGCTGATCAACGCCTATCTTGGCAAGAGCGCGCAGGAGACGCTTGCAAAAACCACCTCGTATACCCCGATCCACAAGGACGCGAAGCCCGAAGTGGACGAGATCACCGCGGCGTTCATGACCAACACGCCGGACAAGCTGAAGCTTGGCTATCAGCAGAACATCAAGTTCTGGGTGGAGAACTTCGAGGTGGCGAACGAAAAGTGGAATGGGTTGATGGCCGGCAATTAGGTCCGCCGCCGTGGCAACGAGAGCAATCGACAGCCGGGACACTGTTCCGGCTGTCGCGGCAGACGACCGGCGGCGCTGGTTTCGTGGACAGGCTTTCTGGCTCGTCGCGCCGGCGCTGCTGCTGCTCGTCATCTGCCTGGGCCTGCCGCTCGCCATCGTCACCTTGCGCAGCTTTTCCGAGCCGCAATGGGGATGGCAGAACTATGCCTGGTTCTTCGGCACACCGGTCAATCTGACCGTGCTTCAGCGGACCTTCGCGATCTCCGCCTGGGTGACGCTGGTATGTCTCATTGCCGGCTATCCCTATGCCTATGTGATGACCGCGGTCGGACCCAGGATGCGGCTCATCCTCATCCTGTGCGTGCTGGTGCCGTTCTGGGTGAGCGGCGTCGTGCGCACTCTGGCATGGGTCATCCTGCTGCAGGATTCCGGCGTGATCAACTCCGTCATCAGGGCAGTCGGCCTCAGCCCGGTCAAGCTGATCCGCACGCAGACAGGCGTGGTGATCGGCATGGCGCAGGTGCTGTTGCCGTTCATGATCCTGCCGCTCTATTCGGTGATGAAGACGATCGACCTGCGGCTCATGCAGGCGGCACGGAGCCTCGGCGCGAGCCCGGCGCGCGCCTTTGCCCAAGTCTATCTGCCGCTCTCGCTTCCGGGCGTCTACGCGGGCGCCATCATTGTCTTCATTCTTGCACTCGGGTTCTACATCACCCCGGCGCTGCTCGGTGGTCCGCGGTCGACCATGCTCTCGACCCTGATCCAGAACCAGGTGCTCAGCCTGCTCAACTGGGGCCGCGGCGGTGCGATGGGTGTGGTGCTGTTGATCGCCACCTTCGTCCTGCTCGCGCTCGCAGCACCGCTGTCGCGTCAACCGCACAAGATGGGCTCGAGACGCTGATGAAACAGCCCGGTCGAATCCTGCTCGGTCTGTACTGCCTGCTGGTCGCGGTCTGGCTGGTCGCACCGACAATCGTCGTCGTGCCAATGTCGTTCAACGACAAGAAGTCGCTGGCCTTTCCGCCATCCGGCTTTTCCTGGCAGTGGTACCAGAACTTTTTCACCAACCCCGAATGGTCGGCGAGCCTGGTCGGCTCGCTCAAGGTCGCCGTCGTCACGGCGCTGTTCGCCACCGTCATCGGCACGCTGGCGGCATTCGGCCTCGATCGCATGAAAAGTCGCGTCAGCGGCGTGCTGCGCGCGCTGCTGATCACGCCAATGGTCGTGCCGGGGGTGGTGCTCGCCGTCGGAATCTACGCGGTCTATCTCGATACGCGGTTGGTCGGCACCATGACCGGCTTCGTGCTGGCCCACACGATGCTCGCCGTTCCTTTCGTCATCATCGCCGTCTCCGCCAGCCTGGAAGTCTTCGACAAACGGCTGGAGACTGCTGCGGCCAGCCTCGGCGCGACCCGGCTGACGGCGTTCAGGACGGTGACCTTGCCGCTGATCGCGCCGGGCATCCTGTCGGGGCTGCTGTTTGCGTTCGTGACCTCATTCGACGAGATCATCGTCGCGCTGTTCATCACCAGCCCGTATCTGAAGACACTGCCGGTCCAGATATTCTCGAGCATTACCCGGGACGCCGACCCCACCGTTGCGGCAGTGGGCACGCTGCTCTTCATCGTGACGTCGCTAGTGATCGGGGCGGGGCTGCTGATCGGTTCGAGACAGGGAAAACGTTGACATGGCCTCACCATCGACCCGCGGCGCAGCCATAGATCTCAAATCCGTCAGCAAGCACTATGGCAGCTTCATCGCCCTCGACAAGGTCTCGCTGCGCATCGAGCCGGGGGAGTTCATGACGCTGCTCGGACCCAGCGGTTCGGGCAAGACGACCACGCTCAACGTCATCGCCGGCTTCACCGAAGTCAGCTCGGGTTCGCTTGATGTCGGCGGCAAAAGCGTCATCGGCGTACCGGCGCACAAACGCAATATCGGCGTCGTCTTCCAGCACTACGCGCTGTTCCCGCATATGACGGTGAGCAGGAACGTCGCATATCCGCTGACCCTGCGCAGCATCGCCAATCCCGATCGCGCGGCCCGGGTGCGCAAGGCGCTGGACATGGTGAGGATGGCCGATTTCGGCCACCGCTTCCCCAGCGAGCTCTCCGGCGGACAGCAGCAGCGCGTCGCGCTGGCACGTGCCATCGTATTCGACCCGCCGCTGCTCTTGATGGACGAGCCGCTCGGCGCACTCGACAAGAAGCTGCGTGAATGGCTGCAGCTCGAGATCAAACGGATCCACAGGGAATTGGGCACCACCTTCGTCTACGTCACGCACGATCAGGAGGAGGCCCTGGTCCTCTCGGACCGCATCGCCGTGTTCAACCAGGGACGCATCGAGCAGATCGGCACCGGTCGCCAACTCTACGACGAGCCCGAGACGTTGTTCGTCGGAAAGTTCGTCGGCGACTCGACGATACTGCGTGGTGCAGCCTCCACCTCCGGCAACGAGACCGCCATCGACGTAGCCGGACGGAAAGTGGCCGCCGCCAAACGCCTTGCCGACGGCGCCAAGCCGGTGATGCTGCTGCGGCCGGAGAAGCTGAGCCTCGCCAGGCGGGGAAAGGGCGGACAAGATCGAAACACCCTGCCCGGGCGCATCGGCGAGGCCATCTATCTCGGATCTGGCTCCAAATACGAGGTCGTGCTGGCCGACACCTCGAAGGCGATCGTGCGCTCGACGCTGGAGGCCGAAACCTTCGCCATCGGCGACGAGGTCGACCTCGTATTCGCGGGCAACGACGTGAAGCTGCTGGCCGACGACGAGAATGCCGATTTCACGCTGACCTAAAATCCTGTCTGGGAAAAATCGCGACAATGGACGTGAAGAAGAACGGCGACGTTTCATTCTGGTATGCCGACATCGGCGGCGTGCCCGGCTATCGGCCGCCGCTGCAGGGCGATATCGTGGCCGACGTCTGTATCGTCGGGGCCGGCTACACCGGCCTTTGGACCGCCTATTATCTGAAGCAGGCAGCCCCGCATCTCAATATTGTCGTCATCGAGAAGGAGTTCGCCGGCTTCGGTGCTTCGGGGCGCAATGGCGGCTGGCTGTCCGGCGGCTTCTCATGGTCGCGCGAAAAATATGAGGAGGCAACCTCGCGCGCTGGAGTCATCGCCATGCAGGCGGCAATGACGGGCACAGTGAACGAGGTCATATCGGTTGCGGAAGCTGAAGGCATCGACGCCGACATTCGTCGCACCGACGAACTGCTGGTCGCAACCAACGAGGCGCAGGAGCAGCGCGCCAAGGCGATGTATGCCCATGCCAGATCCTGGGCGCTGATCGACGAGCGCGTCGGGTATATCGATGCAGCCGAGATGCGTCGGCGCATAGCGGTACACAACGCCCGCGGCGCCTTCGTCATCAAGAAGGTTGCGCGGATTCAGCCCGCAAAGCTGGTGCAGGGGCTCGCCAGGGCAGTGGAGCGGCTCGGCATCCCGATCTACGAACAGACGACCGTGCTGTCGATCGAGAGCGGCAAGGTCGCAACCAACCGGGGCGTGGTGCGGGCCGAAAAGATCGTGCGGGCGACCGAGGGTTTTACCGCGGGAATCGCCGGCCACGAAAGACTGTGGTTGGCGCTCAACAGCGCCATCGTGGTCACCGAGCCGCTTTCCGACAAGCTGTGGAGCGAAATCGGCTGGGATGGCTACGAGGTGCTCGGCGACGCCGCGCACACTTACTGCTACGCCCAGCGCACCCGGGAAGGACGCATTGCCATGGGCGGGCGCGGGGTGCCCTATCGGTTCGGCTCGAAGACCGACGTTCGAGGCGTCACCCAGCAGGCGACGATCGACAAGCTGCATAAAATCCTGACGACGCTTCTGCCGCAGACCAAGGGGCTCAAGCTCGACCATGCGTGGTGTGGAACGCTGGGCGTGCCGCGCGACTGGTGCACGACGGTGGGCTTTGACAGGCAGACCGGAATAGGCTGGGCCGGCGGTTATGTCGGCCTCGGCGTTTCCACCTCGAACCTCTCGGGGCGCACTCTGCGCGATCTGCTGCTGGGCAACGACACCGAGTTGACGCGGCTTCCCTGGGTCAATCGAACCGTGCGCAAGTGGGAGCCAGAGCCGCTGCGCTGGCTTGGCGTCCATTCGATGTATCAGCTCTATCGAATTGCCGACGAGCGGGAAGCAAAGGGGCTGCCGCGCACGTCGCGGCTGGCCGCCCTGGCCGATCGCATCACCGGGCACTGAACCGCATCACTTCAGGAATTTAGCAATGATCGACTTCAAGACCTTCGCCCACCTGGCGCATATCGACCTCGGTGAGCCCCAGCCGAAGCCCACCTCGCTGGAAGGCGATCAGATGGAAGCAGCCAACACGCTTTGGACTTCCGGGGATGGCAAGATCGAAGTCGGTGTCTGGGAATGTTCGCAAGGCCAGTTCACCGCGCGCCGTGACACGAATTCCGAGATTTGCCACATCGTGTCCGGCCGCGTGACGCTGCACGGTCCTGGTGGCGCAGCCAAAGATGTCGGACCCGGCGAATTGCTCGTCCTGCCGCTTGGCTGGGAGGGCGAATGGACCATCCATGAGAAAACGCGCAAGCTTTACATCCTGCATTCGATCTGAACGCCGCGGGCACGTTCGCGACGGTACGGCAGTGGCCGCTGAACTAAACTAGACCCCTTCGACCAGCACGATCTCGCCGTCGGCCACCTTCTGCCGGATCGTGACGGCGCGCTGGTATTCGGGCGAGCGATAGCAATCGTGCGCCGCAGCCAATGACGGAAACTCGATGATCACGTTGCGGTCGCGGCCCGGCCCTTCTGCTTTTTCATGCGCACCGCCTCGTGCCAGGAAAACCGCGCCGAAGCGATCGAAAGCCGGTTTGGCGGCAGTGACATAGTCCTTGTAGCCTTCCGCATCGCGCACATCGACGCGGGCGATCCAGTATCCCTTCGGCATGCTTGTTCTCCGAATTGTTAGGCCGAGCGCATTTCGTCAAGAATTGCTTCCGCGACCGCTCGCCTGTCGGCGGCGCTGACGATCGGCCGGCCGACGACGAGATGGCTGGAGCCGTTGCGGATCGCCTGCGCCGGCGTGACGACGCGTTTCTGGTCGCCATGGTCGCTGCCCTTGGGCCGTATCCCCGGCGTGACGACGGCCATGTTGGGGCCGACGATCCGGCGCACCGCTTCCGCTTCCTCGGCCGAGCAGACGATGCCGCCCATGCCGGCATGCAGCGCCTGCTCGGAGCGCCTCAGCACCAGCGTATGCGGGTCATGCTCATAGCCGGCGTCGATCACGTCCTGCTCGTCCATCGAGGTCAGCACGGTGACGCCAAGCAGGCAGAGATCGCTGCCCCTGGCGGCCGCGACCGCTGCCTTCATCGTCTTCGGATAGGCGTGCAGCGTCAGCATGGTCATGCCCATCCTAGCAATGGCCTCGACGCCCTTGGCCACCGTGTTGTCGATGTCAAGCAGCTTCATGTCGAGGAAGATCCTGGTGCCGCCGCTGGCGAGCTCGCGGGCGAAGTCGAGGCCGCCGGCGAAGGCGAGCTGATAGCCGATCTTGTAGAAGGAGACGACTCCGTCGAGCTCGCGCACCACCGTCTCGGCGTCCTTCAGCGTCGGCACGTCGAGGCCGACGATCAGCCTGTCTTGCATGGTGCTGGCGCGCTCCTGGATCACGCCTCGATCCGCGTCGACAGCAGGCGCGAGGTTTCGATCAGCGTGCGGCATAGGTGCTCCATCGATCCGTGCAGTCGCTCGTCCCTGAAATTCCCGTCCTCGTCGAAGGCGTTGCCGCCCTCCGGGACAGAGCACTCCGGCGTCACCACCTCCATCTGGCAGCGCACCAGCACGGCGCGCAGATGGTTGATGCAGCGTACCCCGGCGAAATGTCCTTTGGAAGACGAACAAAGGCCGGCGGGCTTGCCGGTGAACGGCCTGAACGACCGCCCGTCATCCGTGCGCACCCGGCTCACCCAATCGATGGTATTCTTGAGCAGCGGCGGGATCGAGCCGTTATATTCGGGCGTCGCGATCAGCAGCCCGTCATGGGCCGCGATTTGCCGGGCAAGCTTGATGGCGTTCTCGGGAATGCCTTTCTCCTTTTCCAGGTCCTCGTCGAGGATCGGCAGCGGATAGTCGGCAAGCGAGATGCGGGTCACCTCGGCGCCATGCAGGGCGAGTTCCTTCTGCGCCACATCGGCGGTCCTGCCGCTGTAGGCGCCAGAGCGAATCGAACCGGCGAAGACGAGAATTTTCGCGATCACTGCCATCGGGCCCCCTTGTTCCCGGACAGGTACAGCCAGGGATCTGTCAAATCAACGCCAACTTCGTCATCCCTGGGCGGAGCAGGAGCGAAGCTCCGTCGCGGAGACCCTGGGATCCATTCCGCGACCTTGGCCGCGGAGCAGAATCCCGTACCGCTGCGGTGCTCAGATGTCCCGGCATGGATTCTCGGGTCTGGGCTGCGTCGCTACGCTCCCGTGGATGACGAAGTGACGCGCGTTTCCACTAATCGCCGAACGGCTTTGCGCGGAGAAGCTAATGCGCCCCGCGCCGGTAGATCCACAGCTGCGTTGGCGGGATGTTGCGGATGACGAAATGGAAATGCTCGACCGTGTAGTCGCCGCGGCCGGGCGGGATCGGCGACAGCGGGCCGTAGGTCAGCTGCACGACCGGGCGGCCCGTCGGGATGCGGTCGAGAAGGCTTTCGACGTAGGCGACGCGCTGTTCGACCGGGAAATTGAGCAATGGCACGCCGGAGATGACCGAATCGAAGGTCAGGCCGCTCTTGTCGCCGAGCGTCGCATCGAGATTGAAGGCATCGCCCTCGATGACGTTGACGCCGGGATAGAGCTGGCGCAGATGGCGCACGAAATCGGGGGAGTATTCGACTGCGTAGAGATTTTCAGGCTTTACGCCGTGGGCGAGGATGGCTCGGGTGATGACACCGGTGCCGGGCCCGACTTCGAGCACCGGCAGGCCCGACATCGAGTTGACGACGGAGGCCATCTTGCGGGCCGTGATGGAACTGGTCGGCACGATCGAACCGACCGCCTTCGGCTTGTCGATCCAGCCCTTGAAGAACTTCAGCTCGTCGTCGAACTTCTCTGCCAGCGTCTTTCGCAGTCCGGGACCATGTGCCATGCAAGTTCTCCTGAACGGTCCCCCGAGTGGCTACTTAGCAGCTACGGGCTTCAAGGCAAGGCGGTCGCCGGTATAAGGTGTTGATGACGCTAGGGGAGCTTCCGCTCGGCTGTATCCTACACCCGATCGGCGAGAGGCGCCATCAGCGCTCGCCGAAGGTCTCGAAAAAGTCCTTCATGCGGGCGAAAAAGCCGCTCGACTGCGGCGAATTATCCTTCGAGGAAAGCTGCTCGAACTCCTCCAGCAACTCGCGCTGGCGGCGGGACAGGTTCTGCGGCGTCTCGACCGCGGTCTGGATGTAGAGATCGCCGACATTGTGCTGGCGCAGCACAGGCATGCCCTTGCCCTTGAGGCGGAACTGGCGGCCGTTCTGGGTGCCTTCCGGCACTTTGACCTTCGTCTGGGTGCCGTCCAGCGTCGTCACCTCGAAGGAACCGCCAAGGGCAGCCGTCGTCATTGAGATCGGCACCTTGCAGTAGAGATCGGCGCCGTCGCGCTGGAAGAATTCGTGCGGCTTGACCGCCAGGAAAATATAAAGATCGCCCGACGGGCCGCCGCGCAGGCCGGCCTCGCCCTCATTGGCAAGGCGGATGCGGGTGCCGTCCTCAATGCCGGCCGGGATGTTGACCGACAGCGAGCGCTCCTCGGTGACGCGGCCCTGGCCGGCGCATTTCGCGCACGGCTCCTTGATGGTCTGGCCACGTCCCTGGCATTGCGGGCAGGTGCGCTCGATCGAGAAGAAGCCCTGCGTGGCGCGCACCTTGCCGTGGCCGTTGCACATCGAGCAGGTGACGGGCTGGGTGCCGGGCTTGGCGCCGCTGCCGGAGCATTCCATGCAGGAGATCGAGGCCGGCACGTGGATCTGCGCCGTCTTGCCGGCAAACGCCTCCTCCAGCGTGATTTCCATATTGTAGCGCAGGTCTGCGCCGCGTTCGCGTCCGCCTGACGAACGGCGCTGGCGCCCGCCCATCATGTCGCCGAAAATATCCTCGAAAATGTCCGCGAAACCGCCGGCGCCGAAGCCGTGTGCGCCGCCGTTCATGCCGCCCTGTTCGAAGGCGGCGTGGCCGAAACGGTCGTAGGCCGCCCGCTTCTGCGGATCCTTCAACGTCTCGTAGGCTTCGTTGATTTCCTTGAACTTGTGCTCGCAGGCATGATCGCCGGGATTGCGATCGGGGTGGAACTGCATGGCCAGCTTGCGAAAAGCGCTCTTGAGCTCCTTCTCGTCGGCCCCCTTTTGCACGCCCAGCGTTTCGTAGAAATCAGCTTTCATCTTTTCCCGCAGTCCGGATATTCAACGTCTTGAAGCACTTTGCGTCGTTCGCCGGCACGCTGTTCCGATTTAGGTGCGATCGAGCCGGGATGCCAGTGTTGACACGGGCTTGCCCGCGTTTTTTCGATCAGGCGCGCACTTTTTCGGCCAGAGTTGCAAAAAAGCCCGGCTTTACGCCGGGCTTTACTACAGCGCCGCGCGTCCTGTTGGACACGCAAAGGACGCTATAGCACTTTGATTTTTGCGCATGATCCTTTCCGGAAATCGATTCCGATTTCGGGGTCATGCGCCTAAACCTGCCGGCAGGCCGCTCAGGCCGACTTCTTCTTATCGTCGTCCTCGTTGATTTCCTCGAAGTCGGCATCGACCACGTCGCTGTCCTTAGCGGCGTCCGCCTTGGCGTCAGCTTCCGCGGCCTCCTTCTGCGAAGCCTCGTACATGGCCTGGCCGAGCTTCATCGAGGTTTCGGCGAGCGCCTGCGTCTTGGCTTCGATCTCGGCCACGTCGTCGCCTTCGGCAGCGGTCTTCAGCGCCGCGATCGCATCGGCGATCGCCGTGCGGTCGGCCTCGGAAACCTTCTCGCCATATTCCTTCAGCGACTTCTCCGAGGAATGCACCAGCGCCTCGGCCTGGTTGCGGGCCTCGACCAACGCACGCCGCTTTTTGTCGGCCTCGGCGTTGGCTTCGGCATCCTTCACCATCTTCTCGATGTCGGCGTCCGAAAGGCCGCCAGACGCCTGGATGCGGATCTGGTGCTCCTTGCCGGTGCCCTTGTCCTTGGCCGAGACGTTGACGATGCCGTTGGCGTCGATGTCGAAAGTGACCTCGATCTGCGGCACGCCACGCGGCGCCGGCGGAATGCCGACCAGGTCGAACTGGCCGAGCGCCTTGTTGTCGGCGGCCATTTCACGCTCGCCCTGGAAGACGCGGATGGTCACGGCCGATTGTGAATCCTCGGCAGTCGAGAACACCTGGCTCTTCTTGGTCGGGATCGTCGTGTTGCGCTCGATCAGCCGCGTGAACACACCACCCAGCGTCTCGATGCCGAGCGACAGCGGCGTCACGTCAAGCAACAGCACGTCCTTGACGTCGCCCTGCAGCACGCCGGCCTGGATGGCGGCGCCCAATGCGACGACCTCATCCGGATTGACGCCCTTGTGCGGCTCCTTGCCGAAGAACTGCTTCACGATCTCCTGGATCTTGGGCATGCGGGTCATGCCGCCGACCAGGACGACCTCGTCGATTTCGCCGGCCTTCAGGCCGGCATCCTTGAGCGCCGCCTTGCAGGGTTCGATGGTGCGCTGGACGAGATCCTCGACCAGGCTCTCGAACTTCGCCCGCGTCAGCTTCAGCGTCAGGTGCTTGGGGCCGGTGGCATCGGCGGTGATGAAGGGCAGGTTGATCTCGGTCTGCGTCGTCGACGACAGCTCGATCTTGGCCTTTTCGGCCGCTTCCTTGAGGCGCTGAAGCGCGAGCTTGTCGCTGCGCAGGTCGATGCCCTGTTCCTTCTTGAACTCGGCCGCCAGATATTCGACCAGACGCATGTCGAAATCCTCGCCGCCGAGGAAGGTGTCGCCATTGGTCGACTTCACCTCGAACACGCCGTCGCCGATTTCGAGCACCGAAATGTCGAACGTGCCGCCGCCAAGGTCATAGACAGCAATGGTCTTGCCTTCCTTCTTGTCGAGGCCGTAGGCAAGTGCGGCCGCGGTCGGCTCGTTGATGATGCGCAGCACTTCCAGGCCGGCGATCTTGCCGGCATCCTTGGTGGCCTGGCGCTGGGCGTCGTTGAAATAGGCCGGAACGGTGATCACCGCCTTCTCGACCTTCTCGCCGAGATAGGCTTCCGCCGTTTCCTTCATCTTCTGCAGGATCATTGCCGAGATTTGGCTGGGCGACTGCTTCTTGCCGCCGGCCTCGACCCAGGCGTCGCCATTGTCGCCCTTGACGATCTGGTAGGGGACAAGCTTCTTGTCCTTCTCCGTAACCGGATCGTCATAGCGGCGGCCGATCAGGCGCTTGACCGCGAAGATGGTGTTTTCAGGATTGGTGACCGCCTGGCGCTTGGCCGGCTGGCCGACGAGGCGCTCGCCGTCGCTGTTGATGGCGACGATGGATGGGGTCGTGCGCGCGCCTTCCGCATTCTCGATGACCTTCGATTCCTTGCCGTCCATGATGGCGACGCAGGAGTTGGTGGTGCCCAGATCGATACCGATTACTTTTGCCATTTTTCTAATCTCTCCGCTAAGCAGGCTCTCAGGACCCGTACAGGCGTTCCGACGAAAGCCCCTGTTCACAAGAAATTCCGCTTCGGCAACCGGCATTCCGGCGCCGAACGGCTTGGCGCGTATATAAGAACAGGCTGCGCGGCGCGCAAGCATTCTGCGCAAGGCATCCAACACATCCTTTTCTCGGCCCGGCCAGGGTTCTCCGGCCCATGAACCTTTCCGCGTCGGTTCGCGACTGACACCCAGATGCGCCGCGTGGTGCGGCCCTGGAAAGGAAAGGCCATGGCTGGAAATCCAGGCTCGGCGCGACCACCGCTTTCGGGATGGGGGCGCTATGCCAGGCGTTTCGCTTGTTGCGTTGACCATGCGTAAGAGCAGGCATATCGTGATCACGAGGAAAGCAGACAATTCGATCAGGGAAAAACGTGCCGGAACGTCGCGCCTTGCCCTGATTTGCGCGGAAACGTCGGATGTTTCTCCCGTCGCCCGCGGGGGGAATTCATGTCTTGCGACCACGGCGCGTTCGTGCGCTCTCGTGCTGGCCGTTTGCGCCGTGCGATGCAACCGGCCGGCGGCTTTCCGGCGTTGGCGCTCGTCACCATCCTGTGGCTTGGCGGTGCCGTCCAGGCGCAGGAAACGCAGATCATCTATCCAGGCTCGATGGCGGTGACCGGATTTTCCGGTACCGTCATTCGTGATCCTGAG
This sequence comes from Mesorhizobium sp. WSM4817, assembly GCF_055811135.1. Lineage (NCBI taxonomy): Bacteria > Pseudomonadati > Pseudomonadota > Alphaproteobacteria > Hyphomicrobiales > Phyllobacteriaceae > Mesorhizobium > Mesorhizobium sp. WSM4817. The sequence goes on from NZ_JBVVQQ010000001.1 coordinate 444,050, forward strand.
GAGGGCCTGCCGCCCAGCGTCGACCCGGTCGACGAAACCTTTATCGACACGACGCGCGCAACCTTGCGCGTCTTTGACGTTTCAAGGCTGGGCGGGCGGGCCTCCGGCCAACTCGTCTTCACGCCGCCGCCCTTCGAAGTGACGGCCGGGCAGATCGGCCAGGTGTTCGGCATCACCTATGACGACGGCGTGCACGACGGTGCACCCTCGGGCATTGCGAACCTCTATGCCGGCGCCACCTCGCTGCATGGCGTCCGCATCGTCACATCGGACGAAGATGCGGACGGTCGTCCCGAGCGGCAGCGTCGTGGTGCTGCCGGCGCCACCTTCATGGACGGCCAGTTCGGCACCGAGAACGGTGGCGGACCGGGCACGATCTGGAAGATCGACGGCATCACCGGCCAGGTCAGCAAATTCGCCGACCTCGCCACCAACAGCGGCCCTGGCATCGGCGACGTCACCTTCGACACTATCAGCCGCCAGTTCTTCGCCAGCGACCTCGACACCGGTCTCATCCACCGCATCGACGCCAACGGCGTACTGCTCGACAGGTTCGACCACGGCGTTGCCGGGCGCCCGGCGCACGGGCTGGCCCCGCTTGCCGACGATGGCCTGGTGATGGACATCGAGGGCGCTGCCTTCGACAGCGAGGACCCCGACAGCTGGGGTTATACGCAGGATGAGCGTCGCGTCTGGTCGGTCGCCTATCACGGCGGCCGCCTCTATTATTCCGTCGGTGAAAAGGCCGAGCTCTGGTCGGTGGGCGTTGCCCGCGACGGCAGCTTTGCTGGCGACCCGCGCTGGGAACTGACGGTCAAGCCCGGCAAGGACCAAGGGGTCACCGATATCGCCTTCGACATCAGCGGCTTCATGTACCTGGCCCAGCGCGGCCCGGTGGAAAACCGCTACGACTACAGCCGGTTCGCCGATACCGGCACGGGTGAGGTCTTCCGCTACGGGCGCGAAAACCCGGACGATCCGGCGACGGAATCAATCTGGGTGGAAATGCCGCAGGACTATGCGGTCGGCTTCCCGCAAGACAACCGGCAGTCGGCTGGCGGCCTCGACCTGCAATATGGCTATGACGCCGACGGCAATCTCGACGCGAGCATCTGCACCGAGACGCTGGTCAAGACCGCAGACAAGTTGCGCGACAACCCCGCGCTTGCCGAACGGCTTGCCGGCGGCGGGCCGCTCGCCGTGCACGGTGTGCAGATCACGCCGACGGCGCTGGTCAAGCCAGCCAACGTGCCGCCTTTCGGCGCGTGGTTCGTCGACTTTGACGGCTATTTCGAAGACCCCGACGTAGAAGGCCCTGAGGCAGAAGGGCATGTCGGCGACGTCGAAGTCTGGCATCCCTGCGAAGGCCGTGCCGGCTACAATGAGCAGATACCGGGCGGCGGTTACCTGCCGCCTTTCTATCCGCCTGATTTTCCGCGGCCCGGCGGCATGCCTCCTTGCCTCGACAACGACCGCGACTGCGCCTCGATCCCGATCTGCCGGCGTGGCGACCGGGGCCGCGACTGCCGGCCGCCGGTGGAAAAGAAGGTCGATTTGATCCTGAAGAAGCGTGCCCGCACCCCGGTCTGCACGGCAGATGGTGTCTGCACCTTCGTGATCGATATCATCAACAACGGCAACGTCCGCTACGACGGGCCGCTGACGGTTACCGACACCTATCCGGGTGGCATGCCGGCATCGTCGAGCTTCGGCCCGATCCCGCCATGGACATGCGGACCGAACGGCCCCGGCCAGTTCCGTTGCGACAATGCCGGCATCGTGCTCTCGCCGGGCGCCTCGACGCCGATCTTCGTCAAGGCGGTGATGCCGGCCGGTTACCGGCCAAACACGGTCGAGAACTGCGCCGAGGTGAAAGCCATCCCCGGCGAGAACAACCTCACCAACAACAGGGCCTGCGCCAGGCAACGCATCCGTCATCCCGACAGCGGCAAGCCGGCCATGCGCATCACCAAGATCTGCAGGGGAGCGCTGGCCGGTGCTGCGGTCGTCACCTGCCGCATCACCGTCATCAGCACCGGCACCAGTGCCCCCACCGGTCCGCTGCGGGTCAACGATGCCGCGACGCTGGTGCCCGGCGGCAGGCCCGTTCAGATCCAGACCGTCACTCCCGACGGCGCGGAATGGACGTGCGGACCGGTTCCGGCCAATGCGTTGTCGTGCCAGATTCCCGGCGCCGTCATGACGCCCGGAACCAGCCGTCACTTCGACGTGGCGCTTGCAGCGAATGGCGTATTCGAGAACTGCGCACGCGGCTCCTACGGCCCGGCGCCAGGAGACGACGTGGTCCATCCGATCGGCAGGGCCTGCGCCAAGGGTGGCGGCGCCTCGACCATCCGTGTCGAGAAAACCGGCGATGCCGAGTGCCGGGTCGGCCAGCCCTGCTCGTTCGAGATCACCATCGCGAATGATGGGAAAAACGCCTTCTCCGGTCCGGTTCGCATTGGTGATGCGATCGGTGTCGAAGGCCTTGGCCGGCTGGAAGGCGTTGCGATCACCTCGATCGACCCGCCCTTCGGCTGTGCACCGGAACCGGCGACCTTGCCTGCATCCTGCATCGCCAACCTGACGCTCGGCGCCGGGGAAAGCCACGTTCACCAAGTGACTGTGATAATTCCCGACGACGGCCGCCTGGCCAATCTGCAGGGCACCGTCAGCGGCCAGAACTGTGTCGGCGTGCTGTCGCCCGATACGCCGGTGCGAGGTGCCGGCAAAATGCTCTCCCGCGAGTCGGCCAATGTGCAGGGCGATCGCGGCAAGGCCTATGCCTGCCATCCCTTCACCATCAAGAAACAGGTGAAGAAGGCGTGCTCGCAGGGCCTCGTCATGAACGACGCCGGTCGCTGCGTCTGCCCGCAAGGCACCACTTTCCGCAACGGCCAGTGCTCGTCGGCTGGCGGCACGGTCATCATACCGAAGCCGAAGGAGCGCTGCGTGCTGCTCAAGGGCCAGATCCGTACCTCCGAGGGGCGTTGTGTCTGCCAGCGCGGAACCGAGCTGGATAACCGCAGGTGCGTGTCGACCGACGAGCCGCCGGCACGCCTGTGCAAGCTGCTGCCTGGCCAGATCCGCACCAAGAGCGGCGATTGCGTCTGTCCGAGACGGACGGAACTGAGGGGCAGGGCCTGCATGCCGATCGTCACGAAGCCGACCGTTGAACAGTGCACCATCCGCGGCCAAGTTCACAACAAACGGCGCGCCTGTGTCTGCCCGCGCGGGACCGAGGTGATCAGAGGCGCATGCCGCCGGGCGCAGCTGGAGTGCGCGCCTGGCTCACGGCTGATCAACGGCCGGTGCCAGCCGATCATCCAGCGGCGCTGCCCGGTCGGGACAGTCGGACAGTATCCGGCCTGCACTCCGATCCGCAGGGCGCCGACGCTGCAGATTAATCCGAACCTGCTGCTGAACCCGAGCATCCTGCAGCAGCCGAGGCGCAGGCCGCGGGCTCTCCAGTAGGGTCCCGGGCTCAGCCCAGCACCAAGACCTCGCCCAAGCAATCCGGCGGGGTTTTTTCGTCCGTCGGACGTGTTTCAGCCGCTGCGTGAACCTTATCGCCGCAGTCGGCGACAAACTCCCCGAAGCAACATTTCAGGGAGAGAGAAAATGTCTTCAGCCAAACATGCTTTCCGCAACACGGCAGCGGCCGCTGCCCTGATCGCAGCTGCGCTCGCCACCACGCCGGCCTTCGCCAAGCAGGCGAACATCAAGTCAATGTCGTTCAACACCGAAAGCGCCAACACGACAATCCATGTCGGCTCGAGCGACAAGCAAAAATGGGACACGCTGAAAAGCGGCAACGTCCAGTTCTGGGGCCACATGAAGCTCAACACACGGTGGCCAGGCTATGTGCAGGACGTCGGCGTGGCGCTCGGCGTTTGTGGACCGGGCCAGTGCGGCGCGTTTCCTCCGATCTGGAGCGCCTCGCCTGTCGGCCGCGACTACGATCACCAACAAAATTTCTCCTTCGACCCCTCAATCATGCCGCTGTCCTCAGATAGCGGTATCGCCGTCGTGCCTTACGGCAACCAGATCATCGCCAGGTGCAACCAGCACCTCCAGCCCGATGGGCCGACAAAATCCTACTCGTTCACGCACAGTTTTCATGCGAGCTTCTCGGCACTCACCGACACGGCGCTCGACATGGACAATGCGGTCAGCGAGGCCCAGGGCGGCAGCTGGCCCCATCCGCTGTACGACTCGCACTATGCCGAGCATGGCTCGTTCGACGTCCAAATCGTCTGCGACCCCGTCATCAAGCCGCCGGTTCAGGACGTCGCCAATGATTTCGGCGAATTCGACGTCGAAAACGTCAAGCTGTTCCTGACCACCTACCAGTCGAACCAGGCCGGCTCGACGCCCGGTACGGTCTGCCCGTCGTTGAAGGTCACGAGCCGGGCGCAGGCCAACCAGGCCGGGCCGGTGTCGATGCGCATCTGGCGCCAGAAGAACGACGGGCCGATCACCTCCGAGGTGCAGCAGGCGTGGGCGTCATACGACGCGACCAAGAATGGCTATTTCGCCACCTATGAGAAATGGGAGGACGTCGGCGCCACCGCCTATTTCCAGTACAAGACCGAGATCATCGGCAACGGCCCGTTCGAACCTTTCGACGGCTGGAAGGACATCACCGTCCATTGCACCGGCGCGGGTGGGGGCGGCTTCACCGACGCACCTCAGGATAACCCCGAAAACCCGCCGGCGCATTCGGACTGGCAAGGCGAGGTCACCGTCTCGGACAGCGCTGGCTTCAAAAAACTCTGCCCGCGCAAAGGCCAGGTGGCGTTCGAGGTCGAGCGCGATGCGCCGGGTGCGTTGCACTACCGCATCAGTTGCTCGAACGGCGCATTCTTCACCGGCACGACAGCCGCCTTTAACAATGGCGGTGTGTTCAAGGCGAGTGCCGCACACGAACTCAGCATCGTCAGAACCCGCTCGATCCAGTGCACCCTGCAGGAGATCAAGCAAAACGGTTCGATCGCCACCGTCGACAACAGCACGGAGGATTTTACCTGCATCAAGCGCAATTTTGATCCGAATGCCGATGGTCTGGCGGTCGATACGCGACCCAATCCCGGCAAACCGCAAGTTCCGCCGGTCGTCATCGATGCCGGCCGCACATGCCTGCCGAGCCAAAGGCTGATCCGTGGCAAATGCGTCGACAGGCCGGTCGTGGCTGCCTGCCGCAGCACCGAAAAGCGTGTCGACGGCAAATGCGTTGGGGTCAGCATCCACTGCCTGCCCGGTCACCATCAGGTCGGCCTGAAATGCGTGCGCAATGCAGTGATCGCCGACAGGTGCAAGCGCGACGAACAGCGCATCGATGGGAGATGCGTGCACAAGCCCTCCATCATTGTCGATTGCAAGCGCGGCTATCATCTGGTCGGCAATGCATGCGTCAAGAAGCCGGTGATCGTCACCGCCTGCCGGGCAACCGAAAAACTGCTGCGTGGACACTGCGTGCCCAAGCACCCTGTGAAGAAGCTCAACCTGCAGAAAGTGAAGCAAGCCAGCGGCAAGGTGTTGCCGCCACGACCGGCCAGGCCGCGGCATCCCGTGAACTGAAATCGCGACGCTTGAACAGGGAGAGAGGTGGCCGATGCTGCCTCTCTCCTTCGCGCTGGCACCGGATTCCTGTCGACAAGCAGCGCTGAGACGATTACGGCGAAGGCGGGCTCGAGAACGGGAAGCGAACATGGCTCAAAAGACCCTGATCGCGCCATCGGTGCTGGCGTCGGATTTTTCGAAGCTCGGCGACGAGGTCGAGGCGGTGGTGGCGGCCGGCGCCGACTGGATCCATCTCGACGTCATGGACGGGCATTTCGTGCCCAACATCACCTTCGGCCCGCCGGTGATCAAGGCGATCCGCAACCGCACCAAAACCTTTTTCGACTGCCATCTGATGATCGCGCCGGCCGATCCCTACCTGCAGGCGTTCGCCGAAGCCGGCTGCGACGGCATGACGGTGCATCCCGAGGCCGGGCCGCATCTCGACCGTTCGCTGCAGACGATCAGGAATTTGGGCAAGAAGGCCGGCGTGTCGCTAAACCCGGCGACGCCGGAAACGGCGATCGAATACTTGCTCGATCGGCTCGATCTGATCCTGATCATGACCGTCAATCCGGGTTTTGGCGGCCAGTCCTTCATCCCGGAGGTCGTCGACAAGGTGAAGCGGGTGAAGGCGCTGATCGGCAATCGGCCGATCCGGATCGAGATCGACGGCGGCGTCTCACCCGAAACCGCGCCACTGGTCACCGCCGCCGGCGCCAGCGTGCTGGTCGCCGGTGCGGCTATCTTCAAGGGCGGCAGCGTCGAAGCCTATCGTGCGAACATCGAGGCGATCAGGACAGCGGCCGACCAGGTGGCCGGCTGACGCTGCCGGCGCGACGTCATCGGCACGCGCTGTTCTCCCCAGCCGGTCAGGAATTCGTTGGCCGACGCCGGTGCGCCTGCGCTCGTGACATGCGATCCCCAGCCAAAATGGCCTTGTCCATTTTTGGCGATTTTATTGGCATATCCAAAACTACCATCCATATTCTCTGTCTCACCCTGATGCCTCTCCGGACCCTCCCGCAGGCTCCCCTTCGACGGTCGGATCGATGAATCGCAGCCCCTTCTTCGCTGACCTGCTGAACACCATCGCCGACCGCGGCCGGATGATGCTGAACCTCGTGCGCGGTGACGAGCCGGTTTCGGCCGACAGCCTGGCACGTTTGTGCGTCCGTCTGCTTTCCAGCCAGGGGGAGGCATCGGGCGTCGCCTATGCAAGAGAAATACTCGATCGCTGGCGAACTCTCGGCGCCGATGGCAGGCTGGCTTTCCTGCATGTACTGCGCGATCGTTTCGGCACCGATCACACCAGGCTTGCCGCCGCGGTGGATGCCTATCGCGCCGCGCCGGACGATCGTTCGGCACTTGCCCTGCACGACGCCGCCGAGCCGGCCAGGCAGGAGCTTTTGCGCCGCCTGAACCTGGCGCCCGGCGGCATCGAGACGCTGGTGCGCATGCGCGAGGATCTGCTTGCCCGGCTGCCCACATTGCCCGATCTCGCCATCGTCGATGCCGACTTCACGCACCTGCTGTCGTCATGGTTCAACCGCGGCTTCCTGGTGCTGCGGCGGATCGACTGGTCGACGCCGGCCAACATCCTGGAGAAAATCATCCGCTACGAGGCGGTGCATGCCATCCACACCTGGGACGATCTGCGCCGCCGGATCGAGCCCGCCGACCGGCTCTGCTATGCGTTCTTTCATCCGCAGCTCGGCGACGAGCCGCTGATCTTCGTCGAAGTCGCGCTCACCCGGGCGATGCCGACGACGATCGCCGAGCTGCTCGCCGACGAGCGGCCGCTGGTGCCGCCGCGGCAGGCTACGACGGCGGTGTTCTATTCCATCTCCAACTGCCAGGAGGGCCTGCGCGGCATCTCCTTCGGCAATTTTCTGATCAAGCAGGTGGTCGAGGACCTGCGCCGCGACCTTCCCGGCCTGACCGATTTCGTCACCTTGTCGCCAGTGCCGGGCTTTGCCCGCTGGCTGGCCGAGCAGGCCGAAAACATCCCCTCCGCCACTGAGGCGCTGGATCTCGTCGCCGACGAGGGCTGGCATGCAGATGCTGCCGTGCGCGACCGCGCAGGCCAAGCCCTGCTTCCGCTTGCGGCACAGTATTTCCTCGAAGCTCGCACCGCCTCCGGCAAGGTGATCGACCCGGTCGCCCGCTTCCATCTAGGCAATGGCGCGCGGCTGGAGCGCATCGACCTTTTCGGCGATCTGTCGCCCCGCGCCTTGCGTCAGGCGCATGGCCTGATGGTCAATTATCGCTACAAGCTCGACGACATCGAGAAGAACCACGAGCTGTTCGCCGCCAGGAACGATGTGGCGGCCGCGCCCGCCGTGCGCCGCCTGCTGCCAAAACCGACGAGACCGTCTGCACCGCGGCTTCCGGCGCCAGCCCAGGTGATTGTGGACAAGAGGGACAGTTGAGCAACCAGCCGCTTCAGGCTGCGGGCCAAACGGCTGATATCTTGGGCACCCTTTGCGACACCGACCTCGAAAACCCTCTTGCCTTCTATCCAGACGCCCTTGACGTCCAATTCGTCCGACAGCGCAACGATATCGGCGGCGGTGCCGTTGGCGAAGCGCCCGAGCCGGTGTGATTGGCCGATCGCCTGCGCCGGATAGAGCGAAGCCATGCGCAGCGCCTCCGACAGGTCCAGTCCGACGACACGGTGGACGAAGCGGACAGCGGAGATCATGTCGAGGTCGGCGCCCGCCAGCGTCCCGTCGGCAAGCCGCAGGCTGCCGTCCCTGCGGTAGACGGCGCGGCCGTTCAGTGTGAACGAGGTCATGTCGGTGCCGATCGTCGCCATCGCGTCGGTGACCAGGAAAATTTTTGCCGGGCCCTGCTTGGCGCGCAAAGCGATGGCCATGGCGGCGGGATCGACATGGATGCCGTCGGCGATGATCCCGGCAAACAATGTGCCTGTATCGATGGCAGCACCCGCCAACCCCGGCTCGCGGTTGCCGATCTGGCTCATGGCGTTGAACAGATGGGTGACCATTGTTGCGCCGGCATCGGCGAACGCGCGCGCCTTGGCATAGAAGGTGTCGGAATGGCCGAGGCTGACGACGAGGCCGGCCTCGACCAGCGCCGAAACGCGTTCCGGGTCGACGGATTCCGGCGCTACAGTCGTCAGCAGCACCGGCAGGGTTTTCCGCGCCGCAACCAGCACCGCTTGGTCGGCATCCAGCATCGGCCGGATCAGCGCCGGGTCATGCGCGCCCTTGCGGGCGATCGACAGATGCGGGCCTTCGAGATGCAGGCCCAAAAAGCCCGGCACCTTCTGCTGCGCGGCCTCGACCCCGGCGGCAACCGCCGCTGCGGTGATGGCGGGCGTGTCGGTGATCAGCGTCGGCAGCAGCGCCGTCGTGCCGAACGGCGCATGTGCCCGGCAGATGGTCTCGATCGAGGCGACATCGGGGTGGTCGTTGAGCATGACGCCGCCGCCGCCATTGACCTGCAGGTCGACGAAGCCCGGTGCAAGCATGCCGCCGCCGGTTTCGATACGCTCGACGCCGGACGGAACGGCTCCGGCGGCGACGATGGCCTCGACGAGACCGTCTCGCACGACAAGGGCAGCGTCGTCGTGCCAGTCGTCGCCGTCAAAAATCCGGGCGCCAGTCAGGGCAAAACGGTCGCTCATATGGTTTCCGTCACCTTGCGAAGATTGGGTGGCGTGTCCGGATCGAGACCGCGATGGCGGGCAAAGGCCTCGACGAAGCCATAGAAGGACACGATCAGCGCCAGCGGGTCGGTCAGCGGATGGCCGGTGGCGACATGCGGCAGGTGCTGAGCGCTTGTCGCCTTGTCCGAAGTCACGAAGACGGCCGCGCCCTTGCCCGCCAGGCTGTCGGCGGCCTCTGCGACCGACGGCTCGGAAGCATCGCGGGCGGCGAGCGCCAGCACCGGAAAATCAGGCCCGACCAGCGCCAGCGGGCCATGCATGACTTCGGCAGCGCTATAGGCCTCGGCGTGCATGGCGCAGGTTTCCTTGAATTTCAGCGCCGCCTCATTGGCGATCGCCGCGGACGGACCACGACCGAGGATGAACAGGGACTTCTGCGTCTCAAGGGCGCTGGCCAGCGCCATCCAGTCGCAGGCGATCGCCTTGCGGAAATGTTCTGGCAAACGGGCGAGCGCCGCCAGCAACTTGTCGTCCCCGGTGCTATGCGCCATCAAGGCGAGGCCGGCGACGGCTGAATTGACGAAGGTCTTCGTCGCCGCGACGCTGCGCTCCGGGCCGGCCAGGATGTCGATGGCGTAGTCGCAGGCCCGCGCCAGCGGCGAATCGGCGGTGTTGGTGATGGCGACGGTCAGCGAACCGCCGGCTCTCGCGGCTTGCGCCATGGCGACGATGTCCGGGCTCTTGCCCGACTGCGAGATCGCCAGGCAGGCCGAGCCGGCCAGCTTGAGCCTGGCGCCATAGATCGAAGCGATCGACGGGCCGACCGACGCGACGGCAAGGCCGGCGGTCAGTTCCACCGCATACTTCATGAACGTGGCGGCATGATCGGAGGAGCCGCGCGCTACGGTGACGACGAAGTTTGGATCGCGCTCGCGAATGCCGCGCCCGGCCTCGGTCAGCACCGCTGCCGAGCCGTCGAGCAGGCGCGCGGTCGCCTCCGGGATCTCCTCGATCTCGCGCCGCATATGGGTAATTGTCGCGCTCATGGCCGGCCCTCTTCGCCCGGCCCGCTCAGCCGGAGCTCGGCGACGAAATCATAGGCGTCGCCCCTGTAGATCGAGCGGGTGAATTCGATCACCTTGCCGCTCGCCAGATAGGAAATACGCTCGATGTGCAGGCCGGCAATGCCAGGCGGCACTTCGAGCAGGCGCGCGTCGTCGTCGCCGAGATTGGCGGCGGAGATGCGCTGCACCGCCCGCACCGGCCGATGGCCGGTCGTTTCAAGTGCCGCGTAGAGCGACGAACCGATCGCCGCCGGGTCGGGCAGCACGCTGGCAGACAGTGCCGCGCGCTCGATCGCCAGCGGCGTTTCGTTGGCGATGCGCAGGCGCGCCACCCGCGCCACCAGTTCGTTCGATGACAGGCCGAGCACCATCATCTCGTCCGGCGAGGGCGCATAGAGGCCGCGGTCGAGCCAGGCCGAACGCACCGCCATGCCGCGCCGCGCCATATCCTCGGTGAAGGACGTCAGCCGCGACAGCGACTGCTCGACGCGCTCCATCCGCGGCGCGACAAAGGTGCCGGAGCCGTGACGCTGGACAAGGATGCCGTCCTTGACCAGATCCTGCACCGCCTTGCGCACGGTGACCCGCGAAATGTCGGCCTTGCTGGCGATGTCGCGCTCGGACGGCAGCGCGTCGCCCGGCCCGATCAGGCCGCGATTGACCGCGTCCTCGATGCTCTTCCTGAGCTGCAGATAGAGCGGCGCGCCGCTTTGCGCCGACTGTTTCAGCGTGGCGAAGATCTGGTCGGCGGCCTCGCTCATCGCGCCGCCTCCGTCGCACTCGAGAAAACGCGCACCGCCATCTGCACGGCGCCGCCCAGCGCGTCGTCGAGCGGCGGCTTCAGCAGCGCCCGGTAGCGCGCCGACAGGCGTGGTGCATAGAGCGGCGCCAGCCCGCCAAGCAGGCAGAGCGGATCGTCGTCGCCGAGATCGAGCACGCCAAGTGCTGCCTCGACGTCGGCGATTGCCTTGTCGAGGATCCAGTTGGCGACGGCGTCGCCCTTTTCGGCATGCTCGAAGACCTTTGGCGCAAAGCCGCCGAAATCGCCGGGTTTTGCGTTGGTGGTGAACTCGACCAAATCCTCGGGATTGTCGCGGAAGACGGCGAGCATGGCCTGCGTCAGCGGCGATCCCTGGCGGATGCCGTCATGGGCGAGCAGCGTCTGCTCGAGCAGGTCGCGGCCGATGCGGGCGCCGCTGCCCTGGTCGCCGACCTGGAATCCCCAGCCGCCGATGGCGCGTGACTTGCCGTTTTTGCGCGCCATATAGGCGGTGCCGGTGCCGAGGATGGCCATGGCGCCGTCACCGGAGCCGACCGCGCCTTCCAGGGCGATCTCGGCGTCGGTCTCGACACGGTTTTGGCTGAACGGCAGGATCGCTTCGAGCTGCTGCCTGTAGGTGCCGACATTGGCGCCGGCGAGGCCGAGGACGGCCGGCGTCTGCGGGATCAGTTCGGGATCCTGCCCGGCGGCGACAAAGGCCTGCCTTGCCGCCTCGACAATGTTGGCCCTGGCGCCGGTGAGATCGGTGCGGATGTTGGCGGCACCGCTCTTGGCGCGGCCGACGACAGTGCCGTCCGCCGTTGCAAGAGCCGCCCTGCAGCTGGTGCCGCCGCCATCGATGCCAAGCACAAATTTCACACGATTTCTCCTCCGGGCGGATAATACCAATAAAATACCAATAGCCAAGGATTAATTTTCGTTTCAAAAAGATTAAGGTGTATTTTATTGAAAAACCTATGTATTTTGACGAAAGGCCAGTTCCGAGGCAGGGAAATCGCTAATGCGTATGGACAAGTGGTATTTTTTTGGTATTGTTTTGGGGATTGGAGGGAAAGCAAATGGCCGAAACGCGCACCGAAGCGCTTCACCAGAATGCCGAGGGGCTGGACATCCAGGCTCCGGACGCCATCCTTTCCTCGTTGGCCAACGTGCAGATCGAGGCCGCCAAGGCGGTGCGCGGCGCCGTTCCGGCCATCGCCAAAGCCGCCGAGATCATCGCCAGCCGGCTGAACAGCGGCGGCAAGCTCGCTTACGCGGCAGCCGGCAGCTCGGGCCTGATGGCGCTGGCCGATGCGCTGGAGCTGCCGGGCACCTTCGGCATTCAGCGCGACCGCATCGCCATCCTGATCGCCGGTGGCGACGATGCCTTCAAGACACTGGCCGGCGGGCCGGAGGACGACACCGAAGAAGCGTCGGCGGCGGTTGCCGCTGCCGGCATCGGCGAGGGCGACTGCCTGATCGCGGTCTCGGCCAGCGGCTCGACGCCCTATGCGGTCAGGGCGATCGAGGACGCCGGGCGCCGCGGTGCGGCGACCATCGCCATCGCCAACAACAAGGATGCGCCGCTGCTTCGGCTGGCCGACATCGCCATCCTGCTCGAAACGCCGCCGGAGCTGATCGCCGGCTCGACGCGCATGGGTGCCGGCACCGCCCAGAAGATCGCGCTCAACATGCTGTCGACGCTGGCCGCCATCCACCTTGGCCATGTCCATGACGGCTACATGGTCAATCTCATGGCCGACAACATCAAGCTGCGCGACCGCGCCGCCCGCATCGTCGCCGCGATCAGCGGACGCGACAGGGACGATGCGGCGCGCCTGCTCGAGAACAGCGGCGGCAACGTCAAGACCGCCATTCTGCTCGCCGCCGGCGCCGCCAGCGCCGACGCGGCGCAGAAGATACTCGAAGGCACCGGCCAGAAGCTGCGTCCGGCGCTTTCAGCGATCGAGGGGAGCATGGGGCGGAAAGCCCCTGTTCTCAAAACCGAACCTGAAAAAGGTCAACAGGGAGACTGAGCATGACAACCAAACTACTGACGGCACTGCTTCTCGGCACCAGCATTCTCGGCTCGGCCGGAATGGCCTGTGCCCAGGACGTAACGCTCAACATCGAAAGCTGGCGCGGCGACGACCTTGCCATCTGGAAGGACAAGCTGATCCCGGCTTTTGAGGCCAAGAACCCGGGCATCAAGGTGGTGTTCGCGCCGTCGGCGCCGACCGAATATGACGCAGCACTCGGCGCCAAGCTCGCCGCCGGCTCGGCCGGCGACCTGATCACCTGCCGCCCGTTCGACAAGTCGCTGGAACTGTTCAAGAAGGGCAATCTCGCTGATATCTCGACGCTGCCTGGCATGGAGAATTTTTCCGACGTCGCCAAGGCCGCCTGGCAGACCGACGACGGCAAGTCGAGCTTCTGCGTGCCGATGGCTTCCGTCATCCACGGCTTCATCTACAACAAGGACGCCTTCGACCAGCTCGGCATCAAGGTGCCGACGACCAATGAGGAGTTCTACGCCGCGCTCGACAAGATCAAGGCCGACGGCACCTACATCCCGATGGCGATGGGCACCAAAGATCTCTGGGAAGCCGCGACCATGGGCTACCAGAACATCGGCCCGAACTACTGGAAGGGCGAAGAAGGCCGTCTGGCGCTGATCAAGGGCGAGCAGAAGCTGACCGATCCGCAGTGGGTTACGCCGTTTGCCGAACTCGCCAAGTGGAAGCCCTATCTCGGCGACGGCTTCGAGGCGCAGACCTATCCGGACAGCCAGAACCTGTTCACCCTCGGCCGCGCCGCCATCTACCCGGCCGGCTCGTGGGAAATCGGCCTGTTCAACACCCAGGCGCAGTTCAAGATGGGCGCGTTCCCGCCGCCGGTGCAGAAGGCCGGCGACGCCTGCTACATCTCCGACCACACCGACATCGGCATGGGCCTCAATGCGGCGTCGAAGAATGCGGATGCGGCCAAGACCTTCCTGACCTGGGTCGCCTCGCCGGATTTCGCCACCATCTACGCCAACGCGCTGCCGGGCTTCTTCAGCCTGAACAACACCCCGGTGAAGATGGAAGACCCGCTGGCCCAGGAATTCGTTTCTTGGCGCGACAAGTGCAAGTCGACCATCCGCTCGACCTACCAGATCCTGTCGCGCGGCACGCCGAATCTCGAAAACGAGACATGGGTTGAATCGGCCAACGTCATCAACGGCACCGTCACGCCGGAAGCTGCCGCCAAGAAGCTGCAGGACGGCCTCGACAGCTGGTATAAGCCGGCGAAGTAAGAGCGAGCGCTATCCCCCCTCGAGGGGGAGATGTCGCCGGAGGCGACAGAGGGGGTCGGTAAAGGCAGGCTGCGACTTGATCGTTGCCGGGAGGCGCGGTCGAAGTCACGATGGCGCGGCCTTAGCCGACCCCACCCGCCTCGCTTCGCGAGGCACCCTCCCCTCGAGGGGGAGGGAGGCGCCGCACCCTTGGCGGCAATTGCAAGAACCTGATCGGCGGGGACCGAACGCATGGCCGCAGCACCGAAACGACCGTTCCGCTGGCATATCGTCGTCTTCCTGGCGCCGGCGGTGCTGGTCTATACGGCGATCATGATCCTGCCGCTGGCCGGCACGCTGCAGCTCTCGCTGTTCCGCAACATCGACCAGGCCCAGGTCTTCGTCGGGTTCGAAAACTTCCGCAGGCTGTTCGGCGATCCCAACTGGTCGGTCAATTTCTGGAACGCGCTGCGCAACAACGTCTGGTTCTTCATAATCCACATGATCGTGCAGAATCCGATCGGCGTGCTTTTGGCCGCACTGCTGTCCAGCCCGCGGCTGAGATTCTCCGCCTTCTACCGCACGGCGATCTTCGTGCCGACGATCCTGTCCTTCGTCATCGTCGGCTTCGCCTGGAAGCTGATCCTGTCGCCGCTGTGGGGCGTGGCGCCAAACCTGATGGATCTCGTCGGCCTCAAAGGCCTGTTCACGCCGTGGCTCGGCAAAGAACAATATGCGCTGACCACGCTCAGCCTGATCTCGGTGTGGCAGTTCGTCGGCATCCCGATGATGCTGATCTATGCGGCATTGCTGTCGATCCCAGAGGAGGTGATCGAAGCCGCCGAATGCGACGGCATCACCGGCATGTCGCAGTTCTGGAAGATCAAGCTGCCGCTGATCCTGCCGTCGATCGGCATCATCTCGATCCTGACCTTCGTCGGCAATTTCAACGCCTTCGACCTGATCTACACCGCGCAAGGCGCGCTGGCCGGACCGAATTACTCGACCGATATCCTCGGCACCTTCCTCTACCGCGCCTTCTTCGGTTTCCAGCTGCAGGTCGGCGATCCCAACATGGGCGCGGCGATCGCCACGATGATGTTCCTGATCATCCTTGGCGGCGTCTGCGTCTACCTGTTCCTCGTCCAGACGCGCCTGCGTCGCTATCAGTTCTAGGGGGCCGATATGTCGAGCTTGAATACCCCCCTCTGGCCTGCCCTCTTTGCCACCACTTGGCATCTCCCCCTCAAGGGGGGAGATTGGCAGCTTCAGCCCGGCGACTTCTCTTGCAACGTTGAAGAGTGGCGAAAGCAATGCTGCAGTCCAATCTCCCCCCTTGAGATGTCCGGCAGGACAGAGGGGGGCGCCCTGGCGCCATCCTTTGGAAATGCAGCTCGTCAGGAGACTTTCCAATGAGCACGGCGACCCACTCCCTGCCCCGCACCATCGGCGCCCATGCGGTGCTGTTGACCTATACGGTGATCGCGCTGTTTCCGGTGATCATCGTCATCATGAATTCGTTTAAATCCCGCGCCGGCATCTTCGGCGCGCCGCTGGCGCCGCCAACGCCGAAAACCTTCGACCTGATCGGCTACACCACCGTCATTGGCCAGGGCGATTTCATCCATTATTTCCAGAACAGCCTTGTCGTCACCGTCGCCTCGCTGTTCTTCGTGCTGCTGTTCGGCGCGATGGCCGGCTTTGCGCTGTCGGAATACCGTTTTCGCGGCAATTCGCTGATGGGGCTTTACCTCGCCCTCGGCATCATGATTCCGATCCGCCTCGGCACCGTCGCGATCCTGCAATTGATGGTGGCGAGCGGGCTGGTCAACACGCTGACGGCGCTGATCCTGGTTTATACGGCGCAAGGCCTGCCGCTCGCCGTCTTCATCCTGTCGGAATTCATGAAGCAGGTCTCCGACGATCTGAAGAATGCCGGACGCATCGACGGCCTGTCCGAATACACCATCTTCTTCCGGCTGGTGCTGCCGTTGGTGCGGCCGTCGATGGCGACTGTCGCCGTCTTCACTATGATCCCGATCTGGAACGATCTGTGGTTTCCGCTGATCCTGGCGCCGTCGGAGGAAACCAAGACGGTGACGCTCGGCGCCCAACTGTTCCTCGGCCAGTTCGTCACCAACTGGAATGCGATCCTGGCCGCGCTGTCGCTGGCGATCATGCCGGTGCTGATCCTCTACGTCATCTTCTCGCGGCAGCTGATCCGCGGCATCACCTCGGGAGCGGTCAAGTGAGCTCAGAAAAACCTCTTCGCGTCGTCGTCGCCGGCCTCGGCAACATGGGCCGCAGCCATGCGCTGGCCTATCACACCAAACCGGGGTTCCAGATTGCCGCTCTTGTCAACCGTTCGGACGTGCCGCTGCCGGCCGGGCTTTCCGGCTATGGCATCAGGCGCTCCTTCGACGAGGCGCTGCGCGACGAAAGGCCCGATATCGCCTGCATCGCCACCTATTCCGACAGCCATGCCGACTATGCGGTCAAGGCGTTCGATGCCGGCTGCCATGTCTTCGTCGAAAAGCCGCTGGCGACGACGGTGGCGGATGCCAAACGTGTCGTTGCCGCAGCCAAGGCCAATGGCAGAAAACTGGTGATCGGCTACATCCTGCGCCATCACCCGTCCTGGATCAGGCTGATCGCCGAGGCGCGCAAGCTCGGCGGTCCTTACGTGTTCCGCATGAACCTCAACCAGCAATCCTCCGGCCATAGCTGGCAGACGCACAAGCAGTTGATGCAGACGACGTCGCCGATCGTCGATTGCGGCGTGCACTATCTCGACGTGATGCTGCAGATCACCGACGCCAGGCCGGTCGAGGTGCGCGGCATGGGGCTGAGGCTGAGCGACGAGATTGCGCCCACGATGTACAATTACGGGCACCTGCAGGTGCTGTTCGACGATGGTTCGGTCGGCTGGTACGAGGCCGGCTGGGGGCCGATGATCTCGGAAACCGCCTTTTTTGTGAAGGACGTGATCTCGCCCAATGGCTGCGTGTCGATCGTCATGAAGGAGGGCGTCAGATCCGACGACATCGACACCCACACCAGGACCTCGACCATCCGCCTGCACAGCGCGGCGACCGGCGCGGACGGAAAATTCGCCAAGCCGGATGAGATGCTGTCGATGGAAGGCGAGCCCGGCCATCAGGATCTCTGCGATCTCGAACAGGCTTTTCTGCTCAAGGCGATTCGCGAGGATATTGATCTCTCCCGCCACATGGACGACGCGGTGAAGTCGCTCGCGGTGTGCCTTGCCGCCGACGAGAGCGTGCGCAGCGGAAAGGCGGTGCAATTGTGAGAGGGGAATTTTCGTCAGGGGTAGCGCTCTACGGCGCCCCCCTCTGGCCTGCCGGCCATCTCCCCCTCCAGGGGGGAGATTGGATGTCGCCGCCGGTTTCGCCACTTTTCAACGTTGCAAGAGAAATCGCCAGGCTGAAGCTGCCAATCTCCCCCCTTGAGGGGGAGATGTCCGGCAGGACAAAGGGGGGTGCCCTGGCGCCCACATTCGCGGGGGAGATGCCAAGTTTTGGCAAAGAGGGCAGGCCAGAGGGGGGTGCCTTGGCGCCCACATTCCAATCCGGAGGAACGCCGTGGGCTCGCTGAACATCGAGAATGTGAAAAAAGCGTTTGGGCCGGTCGAGGTGCTGAAGGGCATTAATCTCGAAGTGACCGATGGCGAATTCGTCGTCTTCGTCGGCCCCTCCGGCTGTGGTAAATCGACCTTGCTCAGGGTCATCGCCGGGCTGGAGGATTCGACCTCGGG
The DNA here is from genome assembly GCF_055811135.1 of Mesorhizobium sp. WSM4817. Classification (NCBI taxonomy): domain Bacteria; kingdom Pseudomonadati; phylum Pseudomonadota; class Alphaproteobacteria; order Hyphomicrobiales; family Phyllobacteriaceae; genus Mesorhizobium; species Mesorhizobium sp. WSM4817. The sequence goes on from NZ_JBVVQQ010000001.1 coordinate 462,122, forward strand.
CCGTGTTGTCATCGATGGCGCGGACGTCTCCGCAACCCCGCCGGCCAAGCGCGGCATCGCCATGGTGTTCCAGACCTATGCGCTCTACCCGCATCTGACGGTGAAGAACAATATGGGCCTCGGCCTCAAGCAGGCAGGCACGCCGGCGGCCGAGATCGACCGCCGCATCGGCATCGCCTCCTCGATGCTGTCGCTGGAGCCGTATCTCGCCAGGCGCCCGGCCGAGCTGTCCGGCGGCCAGCGCCAGCGCGTCGCCATCGGCCGCGCGGTGGTGCGTGAGCCCAAGCTTTTCCTGTTCGACGAGCCTTTGTCCAACCTCGATGCCGCACTGCGCGTCAACACCAGGCTGGAGATCGCGCAACTGCATCGCCGGCTGAAGGCGACGATGATCTACGTCACCCATGACCAGGTCGAGGCGATGACGCTTGCCGACAAGATCGTCGTGCTCAATGCGGGCAAGATCGAGCAGATCGGCGGACCGATGGAACTCTACAATGCGCCGGCGAATGAGTTTGTCGCCGGCTTCATCGGCTCGCCGAAGATGAATTTCGTCGACGGCGCCAGGCTTGGCGAGACGGCCAAGACCATCGGCGTCCGTCCCGAGCATTTGACCGTCGATGCGAAATCCGGCGCCTGGAAAGGCACGGTCGTCCATGCCGAGCATCTCGGCGCCGACACCAACCTCTATCTCGACTGCGAAAAGGCCGGGCTGATCACCGTGCGCATTTTTGGCGTCTACAACGCCGAGCCGGGCGCCACGCTCTACGCGACGCCGGATCCGGCGAAGACTTATCGGTTTGGAGCGGATGGCAAGGTGCTGAAGTAGCGCGCCCCTTTCTCCTTCTCCCCCTGTGGGAGAAGGTGGATCGGCGCGCAGCGCCAAGACGGATGAGGGGTGTTGGACGGAGTGCTGTCGGTGCCAAGCTGGAGCACCCCTCATCCGACCGCTTCGCGGCTACCTTCTCCCACAAGGGGAGAAGGCAGAGCGCCCCTACTCGTCCGCCTTGAACGTCTGCTTCTGCATGCCCAGCCCTTCGATGCCGAGCTCGACGACGTCGCCGGGCTTTAGGAACACCGGCGGCTTCATGCCCAGCCCGACGCCTGGCGGCGTGCCGGTCGAGATGATGTCGCCAGGATGCAGCGACATGAACTGGCTGAGATAGGAGACCAGATAGGCGACGCCATAGACCATGGTCTTGGTCGAGCCGTTCTGCATCGTCTTGCCGTTGACCTTCAGCCACATCGGGATGTTCTGCGGGTCCTGGATCTCGTCCTTGGTCACCAGCCACGGGCCGATCGGCCCAAAGGTGTCGCAGGACTTGCCCTTGGTCCACTGGCCCTGGCGCTCGGCCTGGAAGGCGCGCTCGGACACGTCATGCGCGACGCAGTAGCCGGCGACATAATTCAGCGCCTCGGCCTCGGTGACGTATTTCGCGGTTTTGCCGATGACCACGCCAAGCTCGACTTCCCAGTCGGTCTTGACCGAGCCGCGCGGGATCAGCACGTCGTCGTCAGGCCCGACGATGGCCGAGCTTGCCTTCATGAAGATGATCGGCTCCGGCGGCACGGTGGCGCCGGTCTCGGCGGCATGGTCGGAATAGTTCAGGCCGATGCAGATGAATTTGCCGGTGCCGGCGACGCAGGCGCCGATGCGGGGATTGCCGGAGACCGCCGGCAGCGATTTCGGATCGAGCTTCGACAATGTTTCGAGCGATGCCGGGTCGAGCGCCTTGCCGGCAATGTCGGTGACATGGGCGGAGAGATCGCGGATCGTTCCATCCGCATCGAGCAGGCCGGGGCGTTCGCTCCCCGCTTCGCCATAGCGCAGCAGTTTCATTCTTTTTCTCCTGATTGCGGCGCAGAGGCCGTTTGCAAACTCAGAGTTTTCAAATGGCCTCTTAGATCGACCAGCCACCGTCGATATTATAAGCCTGCCCCGACGTATAGCTGGCTCCAGCCAGATAGACGGCGAGATCGGCGATTTCCTCTGCTGTGCCGAGGCGGCCCATCGGCTGGCGGGCGATGAAGGCGGCGCGGGCAGCCTCGTAGTCGCCCTGCGCATGCATGCGGTCCTCCAGCGACGGGCTTTCGACGGTGCCCGGGCAAATGGCGTTGCAGCGTATGCCCTTGCCGACATAGTCGGCGGCGACCGATTTGGTCAGGCCGATGACGGCCGCCTTGGTCAGCCCATAGACGAAGCGGTTGGGCACGCCCTTGGTCGAGCCGGCCAGCGACGCCATGTTGATGATCGAACCGTCGCCGCGCTCCAGCATGCCGGGCAGCACGGCGCGGATGGTGCGGATCATCGAGCGAACGTTGAGATCATAGGCAAAGTCGAGGTCGGCGTCCTTCATCTCGAGGATCGAGCCGGAGTGGACGAAGCCGGCGCAGTTGAACAGCACGTCGACAGCGCCGATCTCGGCGAAGGCCGACGCCACAGCCTCGTCGTTTAGCACGTCGAGCTTGCGGGTCTTGATGCCAGCAATCTTGCCGAGGTCGGCGAGCAGCACCTCGTTGATGTCGGTGGCGTGGACGACAGCGCCCGCCCTGGCGAAAGCCAGCGCGCTCGCCCGGCCGATGCCTTGCGCTGCCGCTGTGACGACCACGATCTTGCCTCCCAGATCCGCCATGCTTTTTTTCTCCTTGTGGCCGCCCGGGTGCCTAGGGCGGCAAATGTTTTTTCTCGGTAAAGAACATCAATTCTGCCGTCAAGCCAGCTTCTTTCTCCCCGTCACTATACGGGGAGAAATGCCCGGCAGGGCAATGAGGGGCGGCGCCGACGTCGACAATCGACGCACGCTCAGTCGCCGTAGGGCACCCAGACGTTCTTGACCTCGACGGCACGGCGCAGCAACGGATCGCCGGCGGCCTCGTTCGACGCCCAGTCGAGGCTGCGGCCGTTGCCGGTCCAGACGCGCTTGAGATTGCCGACAGAGTCGGCTTCGGCCCTGGCGCAGGTCTCGGCATCGGCGAACAGCCAGAGCCCGTCGACATCGTCATGCCTGGCCAGCACGCCGGCGAGCTCGGCGCTGCGGCCGGTGACGATGTTGATGGCGCCTGCCGGAACGTCGGAATATTCGATGATTTGGTAGAGATCGGTGGCAAGCAGCGGAGATTTTTCCGACGGCACCGCGACCACGGTGTTGCCCATGGCCAGCGCCGGCGCCAGCAGCGAGATCAGGCCAAGCAGCGGCGCATTGTCTGGCGCCACGATGCCGACGACGCCGACCGGCTCGTGCAGCGCCAAAGTGACGGCGCGGGCCGGCGGCTGGTGGACGCGGCCTTCGAACTTGTCGGCCAGGCCGGCATAGAGGAACAGCCGCTCGATCGATTGCTCGACCTCTCCGCGCGCGGCCTTGGCGGTGGCGCCGGTAAGCTCGGTGAGGCGCGCGCCAAATTCGTCGACACGGCCGGACAGGTTTTCGGCCAGATAATACAGCACCTGGCTGCGGTTGTAGGCGGTCGCCTCCGGCCAGGCCTTGCAGGCGCGTGCAGCCGCGACGGCATCGCGAATATCCTTGCGACTGCCGAGACCGACCTCGCCGGCAAGCTTGCCCTTGGCAGTGGCGACGGCAAGCGAATAATTGCCGTCCGGCCGCACCTGCTTGCCGCCGATGAACAGCTTTGCCGTGCGGTCGATGGCGTCGCCTTCCGCCCGCTCGACAGGTTGTGTCGAAGCCGCTGCCGGCTTGATGGCCGGGCCGAGCGGCAGTTTTGCAAAGAGATATTCGAGCATGCCCTCGCGCCCGCCTTCGCGGCCGAAACCGCTTTCGCGATAGCCGCCAAAGCCGCAGGCGGCGTCGAACATGTTGGTGCCGTTGACCCAGACGACGCCGGCCTTCAATTGCGGCGCGACGTGCAGCGCAAGGTTGACGTTCTCGCTCCACACCGAGGCGGCCAGGCCGTAGCGCGTGTTGTTGGCGAGCTCGACCGCTTCCTCGGTGTTACGGAAGGTCATAGTCGCCAGCACCGGGCCGAACACCTCTTCCTGCGCCAGAACGTTGGCCGGCGAAACGCCCGTCGCCAGCGTCGGCAAATGGTAATAGCCGGAGGACGGCAGCGCCACGTCGGGCTGCCAGCAGACGGCGCCCTGTTTGGCGCCTTCGGCGACCAGGCCCTTGACGCGATCGAGCTGGGTCAGGTCGACCAGCGGCCCGATATCGGTGTTCTTGTCGAGCGGGCTGCCGACGCGCAGCCGGCTCATCCGCGCCTTGACCTTGGCGATGAAGGCCTCGGCGATGCCCTCCTGCACCAGAAGCCGCGAGCCGGCACAGCAGACCTGGCCCTGGTTGAACCAGATGCCGTCGACCAGTCCCTCGACGGCGCTGTCGAGGTCGGCATCCTCGAAGACGACGAAGGCCGACTTGCCGCCAAGCTCCAGCGATATTTTTTTGCCCGACCCGGCAGTGGCCTTGCGGATGATCTTGCCGACCTCGGACGAGCCGGTGAAGGCGATTTTTTGGACGCCGGGATGGTTGACGATTGCCGCACCCGCCTCCGGCCCGCCCTGGACGATGTTGACGACGCCCTTCGGCACGCCGGCGCGCTCACAAATCTCGGCGAACAGGATGGCGGTAAGCGGCGTGAACTCGGCCGGCTTCAGCACCACCGTGCAGCCGGCGGCCAGTGCCGGCGCGATCTTCCAGGCCAGCATCAACAGCGGGAAATTCCACGGGATGATCTGGCCGACGACGCCGACGCCCTTCTGATCAGGGAAATCCTTGTCCAGCGCCTGCGCCCAGCCGGCATGATGGATGAAATGGCGGATGGCCAACGGCACATCGATGTCGCGGCTTTCGCGGATCGGCTTGCCGTTGTCGATCGATTCCAGCACCGCAAACAGCCGCTGATGACGCTGCATGGCGCGGCCGATGGCGTAGAGCACTTTGGCGCGTTGGTAGCCGGTGGCTGCGGCCCATTTCGGCAGCGCCTTTGTCGCGGCCGAAACCGCCGCGTCGATATCGGCAGCACCGGCATCCGACACCTTGGCCAGCAATTTTCCTGAAGACGGATCGCCGGTGTCGAAGGTTTTGCCGCCGGCGGCTGCTTTCCAGTCGCCGCCGATGAACAGCGCTTTGGAAAAATCACGCGCAGCAAGCCAGGCATCGGCCTCATTGCGGGCCTCCGGCGCCGGACCGTAGTCCATGGCATGATAGCGTTCGAGAATGTTCATCAGGCGCTCCCGGTAGTCACGCCATCGCGTGGCGATGGTTGGCCGAATAGTGACCGGTCAGATGGTGTTCGAGCTGGCGCTCGATGTCGGTCAAAAGGCTCGATGCACCGAAGCGGAACAGGTCCGGCTCCAGCCATCGCCGGCCGAGTTCTTCCTTCATCAGCACCAGCCAGTCTAGCGACGCCTTTGCCGTTGAAATGCCGCCGGCCGGCTTGAAGCCGATGAGATAGCCGGTCTCCTCGAAATAGGCGCGGATGGCGCGCACCATGGCGAGGCCGACCGGCAATGTCGCGTTGACGCTTTCCTTGCCGGTCGACGTCTTTATGAAATCGGCGCCCGCCATCATCGCCACCATCGAGGCCAGCATGACGTTGCGCAGCGTGGCGAGGTCGCCGGTGCCGAGAATGACCTTCAGATGCGCCTCGCCGCAGGCGGCGCGCATCGAGACGATCTCGCTATAGAGTTCCTGCCATTTCGCGGCAAAGACCAGGCCGCGCGGAATGACCACGTCGATCTCGTCGGCGCCGTCGCTCACCGACGCTTCGATCTCCTGCAGCCGCGTCGAAAGTGGCGTGAGGCCATGCGGGAAGGCGGTGGAAACGGCGGCGACATGGATGCCGCTGCCGCGCAGCGCATCGACGGCGGTGGCGACGAAGGGATGATAGACGCAGACCGCCGCCGGGCGGATCTTTTCGCCCGTAATGCCGAGGCCTTCGACGATGTCGCGGCGGAACGGATTGACCGCCTTGGCGCAGAGCCGGCGCACGCGCTCTTCGGTGTCGTTCGAGTTCAGCGTCGTCAGGTCCATGCAGGCAACGGCGCGCAGCAGCCAGGCGGCTTGGTTGTCGGCCTTGATCGAGCGCCGCTTGGTCAGGCTGGCGACACGCCGTTCCAGCGCCGAGCGGTTGACGCTGCGCATCGATTCCATGAAGCCGAGATCGAGCTTCATGCCGGGATTGCGGGCAATGCCGTGCGATTGCGGCGCCGGCGCATTGGCGGCGGTGCGCGCCGGCAGCGGCATGATCTTCGAAGGTCCCAATCTGTCGGCACTAAGCTCGGCTTCGCGGCTGGTGCTGCTCATCTCCTGCCCTTTCGTTCGACGACTTGTGCCGAAGATAGCCCGTGAAGCAGCGCTTCACGAGTCCTTCAGGCGGTCATAACGGAAAAAGGCCGCTGTGACATCAGCCGAACAGCGCGGCAGAATGAGACCAGCAGCGATCCGTCGCGCCCCCGGGGCATCAAAAGGCCTGCAACATTTGCAATTAGCCGTAAGCCCCGCGCCTTCGTCATCCTAGGGCGAAGCAAGGAGCGAAGCGACGCGGCGCAGACCCTAGGATCCATGCCGTTACCCATGCCGAAGAATGCAGCGGCTCAGAATGGCACTTGCGTCCGCAACGGTGCTCGTTACGCTTCCGCCATGACCGGCTATGCCTATATGACCGCGAGCCAGAAGCGCGGCACGATCTACATCGGCGTCACCAACGATCTCGGCCGCCGCATGCCGGAGCACAAGTCCGGACAAGGCTCGCGCTTCACCAGCCGCTACGGCGTGGAGCGGCTGGTCTGGTACGAGGAACATTTCGACGTTCGCGACGCTATCCAGCGCGAGAAGTCGCTGAAGCGCTGGCCGCGCCAGTGGAAGATCGAACTGATCGAAAAGACCAATCCAGAGTGGTTCGAGCTTTTTCGCGGAACGGGGTGGTAGCGTTCAGTTCTGGGCCGTAGCATTCTTCGGCTGGCGTAACGGCATGGATCCTAGGGTCTGCGCCGCGTCGCTTCGCTCCTTGCTCCGCCCTAGGATGACGAAGTGGAGGGACGGTTCGGCTAATTTTCCATGGTCTCAGCCGACAAACGCGCGCTCGACGACGAAACTCGCCGGATGGTGCAGCGAGCCTTCCTCGAAGCCGAGGCTTTCGGCCAGTTCCTTGACGTCCCTGAGCATGTGCATCGAGCCGCAGATCATGATGCGGTCCGTCTCCGGGTTGAGCTTGTCGATGCCGAGATCGGCATAGAATTTTCCCGAGCCGATCAGCGCGGTGATGCGGCCCATGCGCTCGGAGGTTTCGCGCGTCGTCGAATTGTAGAGCGTGACGCGGCCGCCGGTCAGCTCGCCGATCAGCGGGTCGTTCTCCAGCTCTGCGACCAGCTCCTGGCCGTAGGTCAGTTCGGCATTGTCGCGGCAGGTGTGGGTCAGCACGACCTGCTCGAATTTCTCAAAAGTGTCGGGATCGCGCAGCAGGCTGGCGAAGGGCGCGATGCCGGTGCCGGTCGAGATCATGAACAGGCGCTTGGCCGGGGTCAGCGCGTCGACCACCAGCGTGCCGGTCGATTTTTGCCGCATGATGACGGTGTCGCCGATCTCGATCTTCTGCAGCTCAGAGGTCAGCGGGCCGTCCGGCACCTTGATCGAAAAAAACTCCAGCTCGTCGTCCCAGGCGGGGCTGGCGATCGAATAGGCGCGGAACACCGGCTTCTCGGCATTGGGCAGGCCGATCATGACGAACTCGCCGGAGCGGAAGCGCAGCGACTGCGGCCGGGTGATGCGGAACGAAAACAGCCGGTCGCTATAGTGCTTCACCGAGACGACGGTTTCGGCATAGACATTGGCCGGAATCGGGAACTGCAGCGGCCGGGCGCCGGCGGTGTTGAGCGCGGATGTGGTGTTCATCAAACCTAACCTTCTGGCCCAACCGGGGCGCTGACGCCAAACTTTCTCCTGCGCGCCCGAACCGATCAGGTTCCGGCGTGCCGTTTGCACACTGCCAAGCGGTAAGCTCTTGTGTCCGGAATTTATTAGTATACAAATGATATTTGCGTCAAGACGCCAGGCTGAAACACCTTTCCAAACTGAGACATATCTGTAGTCCTGACATTTCGGGTTTCGACAATGGAAGAGAATTTTTCGGCGCAGACGCTGGATTCCTCGGGCAGCGTCGTCGCCGGCATCGATGTCGGCGGAACCTTTACCGACCTGCTTCTGATCGACGGGCGTCACGGTGGCAAGGTGCATATCGCCAAGACCCCGACCACCATCGACAACCAGGCTTTTGGGGTCGTCTCGGCGCTCGACGCCACCGGTTTTCCCATCGACGGCATCGACCTCATCGTGCACGGCACGACCACCACCACCAACGCAGTGCTCGAGCGCCGGCTGGCCAGGACCGGCATGATCACCACGCGCGGCTTTCGCGACGTCATCGAGCTTGGCCGGCGGACACGGCCGCAGGCCTATGGCATGACCGGCAGCTTCGTCCCGATCATTCCGCGCAACCTGCGGCTCGAAGTGTCGGAGCGCGTCGAAGCCTCGGGCGCGGTGCGCATTCCGCTCGACGAAGCCGAGATGCGCGACGCGGTTTCACAATTGATCGCGGCCGGCTGCGAATCCCTCGTCATCCACTTTTTGCATTCCTACGCCAATCCGGCGCATGAGCGGCGCGCCGCCGAGATCGCCGCCGCGCTTTGGCCGAACAGCTACATCACGACAGGCCATGCGCTGCTGTCGGAAGCGCGCGAATTCGAGCGCGGCGTCACCGCTTCGGTCAACGCCTCGGTGCAGCCGATCCTCGAGCGCTATGTCGAGCGGCTGCGCAAGGAATTGGCGGCAAAAGGCTATGCCCGCGACTTCCTGATCATGAACGGCAATGGCGGCATGATCTCGGCCCGCTTTGTCACCCGTGAATCGGCCAAGACTGTCATGTCCGGTCCGGCCTCCGGCGTCATCGCCGCCGCCTATACCGGAAAACGCGCCGGCTTCGAAAACCTGGTCACCTACGACATGGGCGGCACCTCGACCGACGTGGCGCTGATCCGTAGTGCCGAACCGGCGGTGTCGAACGAGATCGAGATCGAATATGCGATGCCGATCCATGTGCCGATGGTGGCGGTGCACACCGTCGGCGCCGGCGGCGGCTCGATCGCCCGCGTCGACGCGGCCGGCCTGATCCAGATCGGCCCGGAAAGCGCCGGCGCCCATCCCGGGCCGATCTGCTACGGCCGCGGCGGCGTTGAACCGACCATCACCGACGCCAATCTGGTGCTTGGCCGGCTGGCGCCGAAAAAACTGCTCGCCGTCGAGAACCCGGTCACATCAGAACACGTCACCGGCATTTTTGAGGACAGGATCGGCCGCCCCACCGGCCTGTCCGGCGTCGAGGCGGCTGGTGCGGTGCTGCGGCTCGGCAACATAAAAATGGCCGGTGCCATCCGCATGGTCTCGGTGTCGCGCGGCCACGACCCGCGCGATTTCGCGCTGTTCGCCTTCGGCGGCGCCGGGCCGCTGCATGCCACCGCTCTGGCGCGCGAGCTCGGCCTGCCCAAAGTCCTGGTGCCGGCGCGGCCGGGCATCACCAATGCGCTCGGCTGCGTCGTCGCCGATCTCAGGCACGATTTCGTCAACACCGTCAATCAGCCGGTGGCCGGTCTCGATGAAACCCAGCTTCACGCGATATTGGAACGGCACCGAATCGAAGGTGAGGAGCTGATCGGCAAAGAGGCAGTAAAGCCAGAGACGATCCGCGTCACCCATTCCGCCGACATGCAGTTCGTCGGCCAGACCCACATCATCAACGTGCCGCTGCCGTCGTCTTCGGTGACGCGCGCGGTCCTGCAGCAGCTGTTCGAAAAGGCCTATTTCGCCCGCTTCAAGGTCGAGCTGCCGGAAATCCGCGCCAATCTGGTCAACCTCAACACCTCGGTCACCGGCGTGCGGCCGGCGATCGATCTGTCGCGGCTGATCGACCCGGCTGGCCGCGCCAAAACGCTTGATGAGGCGTGCCGCGAAATCCGGCCGGTCTGGTATGGCGGGCGCTGGCACGACACGCCGGTCTACGTCAGGGAAAAGCTGCCGCTCGACGCCGTCATCGAAGGGCCGGCGATCCTCGAACAGATGGACGCCACCACCGTGCTCGAGCCCGGCGACCGGGCGCGCTCGGACACCGACGGCAACATCATCATAGAGGTGGGGCAGATATGACAAGGCTTTCATCGAAGAGGACCCCCACCCCTAACCCCTCCCCACAAGGGGGAGGAGGTTTTGGTCGAGCCACCAGTTCCTGGCATCGACACGCAGCGATTTGCTGCTTTGAGCGCCAACGAAAGTCCCCCTCCCCCTTGTGGGGAGGGGTTAGGGGTGGGGGTCCGCGCGGATGATCACTCTCGACGCCATCACGCTTTCGGTCATCCAGGCGGCGCTGCAGCAGGTCTGCGACGAGATGGACCTGACGTTTTCGCGCGCCGCCTTCTCGCCGGTCATCGCCGAGGCCAACGACCGCTCGGACGGCATCTATTCGGCGGTCGACGGCTCGCTGATCGCACAGGGCAGCCAGGGCCTGCCGGTGTTCGTCGGCGTCATGCAATATTCGACCAGGACGGTGATCGAAATGATCGCCGACGGACGCTGCCTGCCGCCCGAGCCAGGCGACATTTATATCGTCAACGACCCCTATCTCGGCGGCACCCATCTGATGGATGTACGCTTCGCCATGCCGGTCTACCGCGACGGAAAAATCTTCTGCTGGCTGTCGAACACCGGCCACTGGCCCGATATCGGCGGTTCGGTGCCGGGCGGTTTTTCGGCCTCGGCAACGGCGGTCGAGCAGGAAGGCCTGCGGCTGCCGCCGGTAAAACTGTTCAAGCAGGGCGTGCTCGACCGCGAGATCTACGCCATCATCTGCTCCAATATCAGGGTTGCCGACCAGCGCATCGGCGACATCCGCGCGCAAGCGGCGGCACTGCTGATCGGCCAGGACCGCCTTAACGGAATCCTGGATCGTTACGGAGATGAAAAAGTCGTCGAGGCGATCGCCGAACTGCGCCGCCGCGCCGCCGAACAGATGCGCGCCAACATATCGGCCATTCCCGACGGCATCTATCGCTCCAAGGCCTTCGTCGATTCCGACGGGGTGGTGAACGAGCCGCTGACCATCGCGCTGGCGGTGGAGAAACACGGCGACACGCTCAGCTTCGATTTTTCGGGCTCGTCAAAACCCTGCGCCGGGCCGATGAACAGCGTCTTGGCGACGACCTTGTCGTCGGTCTATCTCGCCATGCGCCACATTTTCCCCGATGTGCCGATCAGCGCCGGCGCCTTCGAGCCGCTGATCGTCAAGCGGCCGGAAGGCACTTTCCTCGACACCAGATATCCGCGCCCGGTCTCGGGCTGTGCCGCCGAGGTGTCGCAGCGCATCGCCGAGGCGGTATTCGCGGCGATGGTGCAGGCGCTGCCCGACAAGGTGACGGCGGCTCCGGCCGGCTCCAGCGGCAATTTCGCGCTTGGCGGCAACGACCCGGCCCGCGGCCGCGATTATGTCATGTACCAGATCTCCGGCGGCGGCTATGGCGGCAATGCCGGTCACGACGGCCTGAGCAATGGCTGCTCGACCATCGGCATTTCAAAATCGCCGCCGGTCGAGATCATGGAGCAGGCGTTTCCGGTGCTCTACCGCCACTATGCCCTGCGCGAAGGCTCGGGCGGCGCCGGCAAGCATCGCGGCGGTTTCGGCCTCGCCTATGAGGTCGAGATCCTGCGCGGCGACGCCCGCGCCTCCTTCGTCATGGACCACGGCCGCTTCGGCCCGCAGGGCGCGCTCGGCGGCAAGGACGGCGCGGTCAACACGGTGACCGTTTTTCGCGACGGCCAGCAGCATGTGCCGCCGCACCTCTCCAAGGAGCAGGACATCGCGCTAACAACCGGCGACCGCGTGCGCGTCGGCACGCCGGGCGGCGGCGGCTATGGCGATCCCCTGCAGCGCGACCCGGAACTGGTGCTGCGGGATGTCGCCCTGGGCTATTATACGCCCGAACAGGCCAGCGAGAAATTTGGCGTCGCCCTTTCCGCGGACGGGTCGGCGATCGACCTGGCCGCCACCGGGCGGAGACGAGCAGCCGGCTGACCGTCGAAGCCTGCAATCGGCCCTGCCGCGCCGTGATCGCCGCAGGGCATGTCGTTTCCGTCTCCGCCGCGCCCACAAAACCCCGTAGACTCAGGCCCATCAACGGAGATCTGGATCATGCGCCTTTTCGGTCGTTTCTTGGCTGCCGCGTCCGTCGCCCTGGCGCTCGCCACCGGCGCTGCCACCGCCCAGGACAAGAAACTCAGGCTTGGCACCGAGGGCGCCTATCCGCCTTTCAACTATGCCAATGCCGATGGCACGCTGGGCGGCTTCGACATCGATCTCGGCAAGGCCCTGTGCGCCGAGATGAAGACCGAGTGCGAATTCTCAGTGCAGGATTTCGACGGCTCGATCCCGGCGCTGCAGGCCGGCAAGTTCGACGCCATCATCAACATCACCATCACGCCGGAACGCGCCGAGAAGGTCGACTTCACCCACAAATACTACCAGACGCCGCCGGCCATCGCGGTGCCGAAGGATTCGACCGTCACCGGCACCTCGCCCGAGGACCTGAAAGGCAAGGCGCTTGGCGTGCAGAGCGCCACGATCCACCAGAATTTCGCCGAACAGAAATACGCAGGCTCGACCATCAGACCGTATCCGACCGGCGACGACGCCCGCACCGACATGGTCAACGGCCGCCTCGACGCGGTGATGGACGGCTCCATCCTGCTGACCGAATGGCTGAAAAAACCCGAGGGCGCCTGCTGCAAGCTGCTCGGCACCCTGGCCCCCGACCCGGCCATCCACGGCCCAGGCGTCGGCATCGCGCTGCAGAAGGGCAACAAGGAGCTGGCCGAAAAACTCGACGCGGCGATCGACGCGCTGCGCGCCAACGGCAAATACAAGGAAATCAACGACAAGTACTTTGCCTTCGACGTCTACGGCGAGTAGGCGGAGGCGCTCCGAGCGGGGGGCTTGTTCAAACGCCAGGGCAATCGCTTCAGGTCGGCGCCGCCCCTCATCTGCCTGCCGGCATCTTCTCCCCGTATAGTGACGGGGAGAAGGGGCTGACCGCAACGTTGGCACCATTCCTGCACCGCTGCTGATTGGCGAAATCCTATGCGAAGGCGTCTTTCTCCCCGTCACTGTACGGGGAGAAATGCCCGGCAGGGCAATGAGGGGCAGCGCCGACCTCGACAATTGGCCGCGCCGACATCGACAATTGGTGAATGTCGTCGGGCTCGGCGCGCAACGCGGTCACTTTCCCGGCCTTCACTTTCCCGCTTGACTGACCCGCCGTACCGAATACGCTATTGGCGAAAATACCGGCTCCGACCGCCGGGCGGCAAAAATGCCTCGTATGCCTCGCCTTCCGCGGCGGCGGCTGCGGGGCATTGTTATTTTGGGGATTTGCTTGGGACGGCGTATTGAAATTGGCATCCTTTACTCGCGGTCGGGCAACTACCGCCTGCTGTCCGAATCCTGCCGTTCCGGTGCGATGACGGCGATCGCCGACATCAACGCCGATCCCGCCATCCCGATCGAATTCGTTCCGGTCGAACGCGACCCGCAAGGCAACATCGATGGCTACGCGACGGGATGCGCCGACATTCTCGCCAACAGCGGCGCGCGCCACATCATTGGCTGCATTACGTCATGGAGCCGCAAGGAGGTCATCCCGATCCTCGAGCGCGCCGGCGGCACGCTCTGGTACGCCTGCCCCTATGAGGGCTTCGAAGCGAACGAGCATGTCGTCTACATGCATGCTTGCCCGAACCAGCATCTCGTTCCGCTGTTGGCCCATGTCGTGCCGCGCTTCGGCGCCAACGGTTTTCTGCTCGGCTCGAACTACATCTGGGGCTGGGAGACCAACCGTGTCGCCCGCGACCTGATCGCCGACGCCGGCGGCAAGGTTTTGGGCGAGCGCTATCTGCCGCTCGGCGAGGTCGATGTCTCCAGGCTGATCGCCGAGATCCAGGCGACCCGGCCGGATTTCATCTTGAACAACCTGATCGGCTCCTCGTCCTATGCCTTCATCGCGGCCTATGCCGAGCTCGCCGATCGCGACCCGCATTTCAGGCCGGAGCGCTGCCCGATCCTGTCCTGCAATCTCACCGAATGTGAGTTGCCGGCGCTCAACGGGGCGGGCAATGGCCACCTTTCCGTCGGGCCATACTTTCACGATATCGCGGCAGCGGATCGCCAGGGCGATTCGGCGCCCTCCATCATGCCTGCCTCGTCCTTCGAGGCGGCCGCCTATGCCTCGGTGCGGACGCTTGCCGAAATCCTCGCCCGCAATCCCGGCGCACAATGGCCGGACCTTCCCCAGGCCTTTGCCGGAACCTCGTTTCGAACCCCGCTCGGCGACATCTCCATCGATCCGCAAACCCAGCACGCCACCTTGCCGGTGCAGATCGGGCGCATCGAGGGCACCGCGTTCAAGACTGTGATCGTGACCAAGGGTGTCGCGCCCGATCCCTATCTGTCCCGCTACGACCGGACCGAGACATTCGGCCGCCCACGCCTGAGGGTGGTATCGTGAGCAAGGTCCCGCGCATCCCGAATCTCGGCGGCGCCAGGGCCTTTGTCCTGCATCGTCCGCATCCGACGGTGCAGGCGATCACGCGGCAATTGTCGGCCATCGGCCTCGAGACGGTCGGGTGCTGGCCGGAACTGCCGGCCGAGGCGCTCGTGGCGGACTTCGTCTTCTTTGATGCCGATCTCGGCTTCGACGAACAATTCCCGTGGACGCCGGGTGAGGCGCCGATGCCGCTGGTGGCGCTGATCGGCTCGGAAGCGCCAGGCCGTATCGAGTGGGCGCTGTCGCACAAGGCCGACGCCCAGTTGCTGAAGCCGGTCGGCAATGCCGGCGTCTACAGCGCCCTTTTGATCGCGCGGCAAAGTTTCGAGGCGCGCAAGCTTTTGGCAAGCGAGATATCGTCGCTTCGCCTGCGCGTCGCGGAGCGCCAGACCATCGTGCGCGCGGTGGAGGCCTTGTCGAAAGGTGCCGAGGACGGCCGCGCCTATGCGCAGCTGCGGTCGCTGGCGATGAGCTGGCAGATCAGTGTCGAAGAGGCCGCGCGCCGGATCGTGGCGATGACGGAAGGAGAAGGCGGCGATGACCAGTCCCATCGCGCCTGATCTTCCGGCAACCGGGCGCATGCCGGCCAGGCCGCGCGCCGGCGTCTGGCGGCGCCTGGTCAAGCGTCCCCTGGCATTGATCGGCCTGGTGATCGTTGCCGTCGTCGTGGCCGGCGCCGTCCTGGCGCCGTGGCTGACCGGCTACGATCCGAACGAGCAGATGTTCGACGGGCTGACGCTTGAAGGCGCGCCCTTGCCGCCGAATGCCAGCTTCTGGCTGGGCACGGATCTGCTCGGCCGCGATCTGCTGACCCGCATCCTTTTCGGCGCGCGCACCTCGCTGATCATCGGCATCGTCGCCAACGGCGTGGCGCTTCTGATCGGCACGCTGGTTGGCGTCACCGCGGGCTATTTCCGCGGCTGGATCGGTGGCGCGCTGATGCGCTTCACCGATCTGATGATGGCCTTTCCGGCGCTGCTGCTCGCCATCTGCCTGGCGGCGGTGCTCCAGCCGAGCCTGTGGATCGTTGCCATGGTGATCGCTCTGGTGAACTGGGTGCAGACCGCGCGGGTCATCTACACCGAGACCAGCTCGCTCGCCGAGCGCGAGTTCATCGACGCCGAGCGTACGATCGGGGCCAGCGTGCCACGCATCCTGTTTCGCCATATCCTGCCGCATCTGCTGCCGACGATCATCGTCTGGGGCACGCTCGGCATCTCGACCACGGTGCTGCTCGAAGCAACGCTCAGTTATCTCGGCATCGGCGTGCAGCCGCCGACCGCATCCTGGGGCAACATCATTTTCGAGAACCAAACCTATTTCCAGGCAGCGCCCTGGCTGGTCTTCTTTCCGGGTGCGGCGATCCTGGCGCTGGCGCTGGCCTTCAACCTCATCGGCGATGCGCTGCGCGACATCCTCGATCCGACGCAAAGGGGCCGGGCATGATCGCCTATCTCGGCCGCCGCGTTATCCAGTCCGTGCTCATCCTGCTCGGCGTCTCATTGATCACCTTTGCGTTGCTCTACCTGCTGCCCGCCGACCCCGTCCGCCAGATCGCCGGCCGCAGTGCCACGCCCGAAACGGTCGAGAACATCCGCCGGCAGCTCGGCCTCGATCAGCCCTTCTTCATCCAGTACTGGCACTATCTGACCAGCCTGCTCAGCGGCGATCTCGGCCGCTCCTACATCCAGCGTTCAGAGGTCACGGAGCTCATCGTCTCGCGGCTGCCGGCAAGCCTGCTTTTGATGGTCGGCGCCATCCTTTGCGAGCTGGCGATCGGCCTGACGATGGGCCTTGTTGCCGCCGTCAGGCGCGGCACCGCCACCGACCAGACGCTGATGGTCGCGTCCTTTGTCGGCGTCTCGGCGCCGCAGTTCGTCGTCGGCCTTCTGCTCCTTTACGTATTCGCCGTGCAGCTCGGCTGGTTTCCGATCGGCGGCTACGGCACCTGGCGCCATCTGGTGCTGCCCTCGCTGACCATGGGGATCCTCGGCGCCGGCTGGTACGCCCGCATGATGCGCTCGTCGATGATCGACGTGCTGCGCCAGGATTATATGCGGACCGCCCGCGCCAAGGGTCTTGCGCGCGGCGCCATCATCTTCCGCCATGCACTGCCCAACGCCATCCTGCCGGTCATCGCCATGATCGGCATCGACATCGGCATCTTCATGGGCGGCATCGTAGTGGTCGAAAGCGTGTTCGGCTGGCCCGGCATCGGCCAGCTTGCCTGGCAGGCCATCCAGCGCGTCGACATTCCGATCATCATGGGCGTCACCCTGGTTTCGGCCTTCGCCATCGTGCTTGGCAATCTCCTGGCCGACACCGTCGCACCGTTCATCGACCCGCGCATCAAGCTCAGATGAAAACCAAAAAAAGACCGGCAACAACCAGAGAAAGGGAACATGAGATGAAGAAATTCTTGACCTCCACCGTTGCGGTATCGGCGCTCGCGCTGATGCTCGGCATGACAAGCGCCCGCGCCGAACACGCCGTCGATCCGAACGCCAAGCCGGGCGGCGCGATCACCATCACCTACAAGGACGACGTCGCCACGCTCGATCCGGCCATCGGCTACGACTGGCAGAACTGGTCGATGATCAAGACCCTGTTCGACGGGCTGATGGACTACGAGCCGGGCACCACCAACCTGCGGCCCGACCTCGCCGAGAGCTACGAGATTGCGCCCGACGGCAAGACCTTCACCTTCAAGCTGCGCCAGGGGGTGAAGTTCCACAATGGCCGCGAGATGACTGCCGACGACGTGAAATATTCGCTCGACCGCGTCACCAATCCGAAGACGCAGAGCCCGGGCGCCGGCTTCTTCGGCTCGATCAAGGGCCATGAGGATGTCGCTGCAGGCAAGGCGGAAAGCCTGGCGGGCGTCACCGTCGTCGACCCCTACACCATCAAGTTCGAGCTGACCCGGCCCGACGCCACCTTCCTGCATGTCATGGCCATCAACTTCTCGCATGTCGTGCCGAAGGAGGAGGTCGAGAAATACGGCGCGGATTTTGGCAAGCATCCGGTCGGCACCGGGGCTTTCAAGTTCGCCGAATGGACGCTCGGCCAGCGCGTCGTCTTCGAGCGCAACCCGGATTACTGGCACAAGGGCCTGCCGCATCTCGACAAGGTCACCTTCGAGATTGGGCAGGAGCCGATCGTGGCGCTGCTGCGGCTGCAGAAGGGCGAGATCGACGTGCTCGGCGACGTTATTCCGCCGGCCAAGTTCCAGGAGGTGATGGCCGATCCCGAGCAGAAGGCCCGTGTCGTCGAGGGCGGCCAGTTGCACACCGGCTACATCACCATGAACACCACCATGGCGCCGTTCGACAATGTGAAGGTGCGGCAAGCGGTCAACATGGCGATCAACAAGGACCGTATCGTCCAGCTGATCAACAACCGTGCGGTGCCGGCCAACCAGCCGCTGCCGCCGTCGATGCCCGGCTATGACAAGGAATTCAAGGGCTATCCCTATGACGTGGCCAAGGCCAAGGCTTTGCTTGCCGAGGCCGGTCATCCCGATGGTTTCGACACGCAGCTGTTCGCCATGAACACCGATCCCAACCCGCGCATCGCCCAGGCGATCCAGCAGGATTTGGCGGCAGTCGGCATCAAGGCCAGCATCCAGTCGCTCGCGCAGGCCAATGTCATCGCGGCCGGCGGCGACAAGGCCGGCGCGCCGATGATCTGGTCCGGCGGCATGGCCTGGATCGCCGATTTCCCCGATCCGTCGAATTTCTACGGGCCGATCCTCAGCTGCGCCGGCGCGGTTCCGGGCGGCTGGAACTGGTCGTGGTACTGCAACAAGGATCTCGACGCCAAGGCGGCGGAGGCTGACTCGATCGTCGATCCGGCCAAATCAGGCGAACGTGCCAGGATGTGGAGCGCGATCTACGGCAAGATCATGGAAGACGCGCCCTGGGTGCCGGTCTTCAACGAGCAGCGCTTCACCATGAAATCGCCCCGGATGGGCGGCGCCGACAATCTCTATGTCGACCCTGTCCATATCCCGATCAACTACGACAATGTGTATGTGACCGATGTGCAATAACTGCGACTACACCATCCACGGGCGCCATCACCATTTCGGCTGGGACAATTCCTTTGTCCCGACTGAGCGGGTGGCGCCCGGTTCGACGATCGAGTTTCAGTGCCTGGACTCGTCCGGAGGCCAGTTGACGCTGGACAGCACTGTGGACGACGTCGCTTTGCTCGACTTCGCCAAGGTGAACCCCGTCACCGGGCCCATCTATGTCGACGGGGCTGAGCCGGGCGACGCGCTGAAGATCACAATTGAGGCGTTCAAGCCGTCCGGCTTCGGCTGGACGGCGAACATTCCGGGGTTCGGCCTGCTCGCCGACGATTTTCCGGAGCCGGCGCTGAACATCTGGACATACGACGCCGCCTCGCTCGAGCCGGCGCTGTTCGGCAAGCATGCGCGGGTGCCGCTGAAACCCTTTGCCGGCACCATCGGCAACGCGCCGGCTGAAATGGGTCTCCACTCGGTGGTACCGCCAAGGCGCGTCGGCGGCAATCTCGACATCCGCGATGTCGCGGCCGGCACCACGCTCTATCTGCCGGTGGAGGTGGCCGGTGCGCTGTTTTCGGTCGGCGACACGCATGCCGCGCAGGGCGACGGCGAAGTGTGCGGCACGGCGATCGAAAGCCCGATGGATGTCGTGCTCAAGCTCGACCTGGTTAAAAATGCACGGCTGAAGACGCCGCGCTTCACCACGCCGGGTCCGGTGACGCGCCATCTCGATGCCAAGGGCTATGAGGTGACGACCGGCATCGGACCGGACCTGATGACGGGAGCCAGGGAAGCGGTCTCGCAGATGATCGACCTGCTTGCCGGCCGCTACGCAATGGACCCGGTCGAGGCCTATATGCTGGTTTCGGTCTGCGGCGATCTCCGGATCAGCGAGATCGTCGACATGCCGAACTGGGTGGTGTCGTTCTATTTCCCGCGCTGCGTGTTTGAATGAACGCTGCGTTCCGTCACACCCCCCTCTGGTCTGCCGACCATCTCCCCCGCAAGGGGGGAGATCGGATGTCACGACGGATTTCGCCAATCTTCAACGGCGAAGAATGGCCGCGGGGGGGAAACTGCCAATCTCCCCCCTTGCGGGGGAGATGTCCGGCAGGACAGAGGGGGGTGCGCAGGAACACGACCTTCTCCCGGCCGCGCCCACAATGACCCTCGCCGACAACCCCATCCTCGATATCGCCAACCTCTCCGTCAGCGTGCGCGGCGAGGACGGCGAACGGGAAGTCGTGTCGGACCTGTCGCTGACGCTCAAGCGTGGCGAGACGCTTTGCATCGCCGGCGAATCCGGCTCCGGAAAATCGATGACGGCGCTGGCGATAATGCAGTTGCTGCCGCAGCCTGCCGCACGAATTTCCTCTGGCATGATCCAGCTTGGCGAAATCGACCTCGCGACACTCGATGAGCGTCGGATGCGCCATATTCGCGGCGACCGCATCGCGATGATCTTCCAGGAGCCGATGACATCGCTCAATCCGGTGCTGTCGATCGGCCGGCAGCTGGTCGAGTCCATCGAGGCCCATACCGGCCTGTCGCGTGCCGAGGCGCGCCAGCGCGCCGTCGAGGCCCTGAAGGCCGTCCGCATCTCGGAAGCCGAAAGCCGGCTAAAACAGTTTCCGCACGAACTGTCCGGCGGTATGCGCCAGCGCGTGATGATCGCAATGGCGCTGGCGCTGAAACCGGATGTGCTGATCGCCGACGAGCCGACGACGGCGCTCGACGTCACCGTTCAAGGCGAGGTGCTGGAACTGTTGCGCGATCTGCAGCGCGAACACGGCACCAGCGTCATCCTCATCACCCACGACATGGGTGTGGTTGCCGAAATGGCCGATCGCGTCGTCATCATGCGGCACGGCCGCATGGTCGAGCAGGGAACAACCGCCGACATCTTTGCCCGCCCGCAAGCCGACTATACGCGTGAACTGCTCGCCGCCGTGCCGCGCATTGGTACCGGCGTCGGCCGCCAAAAATCCGCCGAACAAAAATCCGTCGAAGCGGAAATGCCCGCAAGCGTGGCGGTGGTCAACGATCTGCATGTCCGCTTCGACCTGCGCGGTGGCTTCTTCGGCCAAGTGAACCGCCGTGTCCACGCCGTCGAAGGCATCAGCTTTTCGATCGCGCCGCGCGAGACGCTGGCGCTGGTCGGCGAATCCGGCTGCGGCAAGTCGACCACCGCCAAGGCGCTGGTCGGGCTTGTGCCCTACCACGGCGATATCGTGATCGGCGGGCGCAATCTGGCGGGCCTTGGCCGTGACCAGCGCAAGGCGGTTCGCCGCGATGTGCAGATGATTTTCCAGGATCCCTATGCCTCGCTTGACCCGCGCATGCGCGTCGGCGACCTCGTTGCCGAGCCGCTGTTGATCCATGGCATCGCTTCGAAGGAAGAGCGCAGCCAGCTTGTGGCAGCGCTGTTCGAACGCGTCGGCCTGTCGGCCGACCAGATGGAGCTCTATCCGCACGAATTCTCGGGCGGCCAGCGTCAGCGCATCTGCATCGCGCGCGCTCTCGCGCTCAGGCCCAAACTCATCATCGCCGACGAAAGCGTTTCGGCGCTCGACGTGTCGGTCCAGGCCCGGGTGCTCGACCTGCTGAAGGAACTGCAGCGCGAATTCGGCATCGCCTATCTGTTCATCTCGCACGATATGGCGGTGGTCGAGAACATTTCCGATCGTGTCGCCGTCATGTATCTCGGCCAGATCGTCGAAATGGGCACCCGCGACCAGGTCTTTTCGAACCCGCGCCACCCCTACACCAAGCGCTTGATCGAAGCCGTGCCGGTGCCCGATCCGGCAAGACGCCGGCCGCGTTTCGCGCGTCTCGATCAGGAGATTCCGAGCCCGACCCGAAAAATCGGCGAAGAGCCGCCGAAACTGGCCCTGAGGGATCTTGGCAACGGTCATCTCGTTGCGGTTTCCTGACGTGCGCAACTGTCGGCATTCTTGCGACGCTCAGAGCCACCGCCGCACGGTTTGCCTGTAGCCGCGATACGCATCGCCGAACCGCCGCTCGAGATAGGCCTCCTCGCGGGCGACGACGCCGTAGCGGATCAGGATCGCCAGCGGCAGCGTGAGGACAAGGGTCCAAATATTCTGCGCGGCCACGCCGATGCCGCCATAGATGAGGAACATGCCGAGGTAGATCGGATTGCGCGTCCAGCCGTGGATGCCGGTCGTCACCAGCACGCGCGTCGGCTCATTCGTCGGCACCGGCGTCGCCGCGCGGGAGAAATTGCGAATGCCCGCGGCGAAAAGCGCAAAACCGATCAGGATCAGCGAGCCGCCAATGATCCAGCTAACCAGCCCCGGACCGGGGAACGGCAAACGCAGCAGGCGATCCAGCACGAAGCCAATCAGGAAAGCAGCGAGAAAGAGCAGCGGCGGTCTCGCGATGACACCTGCGGTTCCACTGTCGGTTTGCCCAGCCTGGTCCATTGCCATGTCTGCTCCCGCAGATGCCTAGGGCGCCGAAGCCCCATGCCGCCTAAAGATGACAACCAAGGTGTCATTCTAAAAGTTGACAACCGTGGTGTCAATCGCAGAAATTGGCACGGAAAAGGGGAAAGAAAGCGATGGCGTCGGCAAGACACGACCAGAGGACCGGGACGGACCCCATCGCTGACGGCAAAGCCGAGGCGATCACCGAGCTGATGCTCGAAGTGGCCCAGTGCTTCTTCAGGATACGAGCTCTCGGCCAGAAGACAGGGCTCATCACCAGTTGGGGCGGCGGTGCGTTCGGCTTCATGCGAAGCCTGGCGCTGCTTGGTCCGCTCACCGTGCCGCAGATCGCCCAGATGCGGCCCACCAGCCGCCAGCGCATGCAGCGCCTGGCGGATGAGCTTGCGGCCGAGGGGCTGGTCGAATTCATCGACAATCCAAAACACCGGCGCTCGAAGCTTGTGCAGCTGACGCGCAAAGGCGCCGCGCGCTACGGCGAGCTGAACGCCCAGCTCTTGGCGATCGCCTCGACCATGGGCGTCGCTCTCGACGAAACGGATATCCGCAAGACCGTCGAGATCGTGCGGCAACTGAGCGATGACGTGAAAGTGCGGTCGGAGCGGCTGGGCTGACGCAAAGGCTGCGGCGGCGCCATTGAAGCGATCCCCGATGCTTGAGCGATGAGCTCGCCGGCTGATTGCCGCTTCCGTCCGCCCCGCTGGCGGACGACTGCCAACCGGAACCTCTGCGGAGCTGAGGCGTTCGAAGCGCAAAAGCTGAGAGCTGCGCCACCGCAAAAGAGTACTGCAATGGCTCAGAAAGCAAAGATAACGACAGGCACGAACGACCGGCCGCGCAACGAGACCATAGGCCAATCCGGCGAAGGCCTGCCGGGCAGCATGCCGCTTGAAGTCGACGAGGCCGCCGCCCGGCTAGGAAAGCAGCTGCAAGGCAAACCCGGGCGATTTGGCGAAGCCTATCCCGATGCGCCAGGCATTGCCGGCGCCAGCGTGATTATTTGTCGCCGCTGCGCCGGGACAGGCATGATCGACGGCCGCACCTGCCCCGAATGCGGCGGAACCGGAAGGTGACGACGCCGATCGGCGGCGGCTGAGGCGATCAGGAGAGCGATTACGCTTCGCGTCAACGTCGATCACTGAAGCGAAAGGGGCCGATGGCATCGTGCGGATCAGATCGCCGGCACCCACTTCCAGAACACGCCCTCCATCCGTTCGGGGTAGTGTTTGAACTCGCATTCGAAGCGCCATCCGTAAGCCTTGGCGGCCGCCAGTGCTGCCGGGCTGACCGGGTTCATACCCGTTCCCGGCGCAAACCAGTCCTCCAGCAAGTCGTCGGGCACGTAGGCGCCGATCCTCAAGGGCAGCTTTTCGAGGACGACATCCATTTCCTCAGGCGCGGACAATGGTTTCTCCCTTCGAGATCTACCGACAACAAGCCATTCGAGGCCGATTGGGTTCCAGACTATCCCGAACTCGTTGATCGCAGGTGCCGCTCGCCTCCTGGCTTGCAAGGACACTAACCGCTACCGTGACCCGCCGATTCAAACCTCGCTGGCCGCACTGATCCGCTCAGGAACCCCGATGGCTTTGTCCTGATGCTAGAAGTTTGGGCAAGGCCTGCCAGGCATCTGAATATTTCGGGAAGCATGGACCCGAAAATGGCTCAGATGGAGGGAAAGTTGGGGGACCCAATTGATCGGACGAAATGGGCGAATCTTGTTTCGACCGTCTATTCGATCGACTGAGGTTCTTCGGTACGAAAACTAGCAGATGAACGCCGCTAGGCCATGCGGGAGTATGCCGGATAATGTCGGCGACTTTGGCTATGTTATACCGCGCTCAAATACTCTTGTTTAACAGCTGACCAGAATTGTCGGGTTTTTTGCTGGCGGTGAAAGTGCCACGCTTCTCCAGGAACATCGTTGTCACGTAGGTCCGAAAACACAGGGCTCCTGAGTACCTTGTCGAAGGCTTTCCGGAAACGCAGTTCCCGAGGGTTGAACGGAGGCGGACTGACAGTCTCAGAAGCCAATATAACATTTTGCGGTAAGCCGTCGGAAGCCCAGCTGAACCCCCCTGTTACCACGATGCCGCTCAACTGGAGAAACCAAGGCGCGCGTTTGCTTGGTTATCCGGACGATAGTCTCTGCCACACCAGCAGCCAGCGGTTTGCGAGGACAGGTCTGTCATCATCATGGACTACCCAAAACCCCTCTTCCACTCGGCGATTTAGTTCTACGCCTTTTCCCCCCAACGCGTCTTCGACGGCCTTCTCGTTTGTAGTCCATTCCTCGTCATCGCCGACAAATGACACGATTGGCAACTCTTCAGCGCCAATATCAAAGTCAGCGAAACTTGCGACCGATGGCTTGTAAAATATCGCTCGCATATCCCATAGCCGCTCTGCTTCGTTCCAATCTGGGTCAGTGATCGGCTTCGAGCTATTGGACCATAGGTCATCAAACCATTTCTGGATGTCGCGAAGGTCCTCGACGAGAATGCCTGCCTCGATCCAGCTCGCCTGTTCTAACCCTTGAAGGGCAAGCCCGTTGATCGAAGCATTTGCAGACGTTACTACTGCGCGATTTCGGCCGATGTACACCTTCGCATGAAGCGTGTCGCATTGCCTTAACTCAGCTCGTACGTTGCGCAAAGCGCGCGGATTTGTGCCACCCATGCGCAAGTTGGCGACGACCTTGCAGTCTAGCCCGGTTACCCAGCTCTCGCACCCACGTCCCCAAAAAGCGACGGCGCTCCTTTCTCAGCAAGAATAGACCGAATTTCGCGGCTGAGATCCGTTCCAAATAAGAAATTTCCCAACTGGCACTCCTAATTGCTCTGAGGGATTGATCTGTGGGAAAGTCGACCAGAGACACGGTTCCGTGCGGATTCCACTTCGCCACTTTGTATAGCAGCCTAAGTCGGGAGCAAAAAATGAAGGCAGGACCTGTTGAAATCGGCACATTGCTGCAAAATCGGAATCGCTACTGCGTTCCAATTTACCAGCGTCACTATGTCTGGAATCGCGAGAAGCAGTGGGAGCCTTTCTGGCAGGACATTAGGACAAAGGCCATTGAGCGGCTGGCCGGACGGGAACGACGCTTCTCTCACTTCATGGGCGCGGTTGTCTTGGAAAGCCGGGCAAAGCCTTCGGTAAAGCAGGTTCCCTCCTTTCAAGTGGTGGACGGTCAGCAACGGCTAACAACGTTCCAACTGTTTTTGACAGCGGCGCGCCACTACGCTCAATCGATCGGTCACGAAACTACTGTCGGCAATATCACGCGCTACGTACTGAATAGCGACCCCCAACTCATGGAGGACGCTGATATCGAAATCTACAAAGTTTGGCCCACAGAATCGAACCGAAAGCTATTCGTTGACATCATAGCGTCGAAGGACCGCGCGGCGCTAAAGAAGGCCTACGCGGATCAGTGGTACGCGAATTCCAGTAGGGACCAAGTCAAGGAATACAACACGACGCCGTCGATGCTCCGCGCATACGGATATTTCTACGATCGCATCAAGCACTCTGTCGAGACAGATGATCTTCACGACGATCTGGTGGAGGCCCCCGAGGTCGAGAACGCGACCGCCCCTGCAAGCGAGGATGGCATACCAAAGGAACTCAAGCTCGACGCAATTTGGCAATCGCTGCTGGAGGAATTCAAAGTTGTCGAGATCGTCCTGGACGAAGGCGATGACGCACAGGTCATCTTTGAAACCTTGAATGACCGCGGAGAGCCTTTGCTGGCGGCTGATCTAGTCCGCAACAACATATTTCAGCGAGCCGATGCGCGCGGGGAGAATGCGGAGGTTCTGTTCAAGCGACATTGGAAACCCTTTGAGGCTCCGTTCTGGAGTGTGATGGAGAAGCAAGGTCGCTATAAGAAGCAGCGTATCGAGTTCTTCATTGCCAACTTTATCGCAGGGAAAATGGCCGGCGATGTCACTATCTCCAAACTTTTCTCCGAATACAAAGCGTTCCTGAGACCGGCTCGCAACAGCACGGTTCCCCGGTATGCGAACGTGCAGGCCGAGATTCAGGACCTTGAAGCGTACGGCAAGGTATATCGCGACGTTGTCGAACGGACCTCGGGCTCACCCTTGGCCGTGTTTTCCGCCAGGCTTCGGCCGTGGGATGTCACAACGATCAATCCCCTGCTCCTTCGCCTGTGGTCAAGCAATATGGGCGAAACCGAAAAGCAGGCATCCCTCGACCTTCTTCTATCCCTAATCGTGCGCCGGGCGGTATGCGGGTTGACCTCTAAAAACTACAACAACCTGTTTCTTATGGTTGTCGCAGACATGGACAAGAAGGGATGGAGTTACGAGAATCTGCGTGCATATCTGCTCGGCTTAACATCAGAGAGTGGCCGCTTTCCGCAAGATGGGGAATTCGAGAATGCCATCGGAACCAAACCTCTCTACACGACGCTTGGGCCAGCACGCCTTCGAACGCTACTGTCCGAGATAGAGCTAGCCAAGCGCGGCAAGAAGCAGGAACACCAATCTCTCCCCGAGACGCTTACCGTCGAGCATATCCTGCCTCAACAATGGCGTCAGCATTGGCCAATGGTTAGCGAAGTGCAGCCGACTGAGGCAGATTTCAACCAGGCGTTCTTTGCGGTCCTTGAGAACGAATCTGCCGTGGGGCAGATCGTACGCCGTAACCGGATCAAACATACGCTCGGCAATCTCACGCTTGTTACGCAATCCTTCAATAGCGGCGTTAGCAATCTAGCGTTCAGCAAAAAGCGGCAGGAATTCGAGGATCAATCCATCTTAATGCTAACCAAGGATTTCGTTAAAAAAGACGGGTGGTCAGAAGACGAAATATCCGATCGGGGAAAGATCCTGTATGCACTTTCACGCCAAATTTGGGCGGCTCCTTAACAAACTGACGACCCGCGAAATTCGCGGCGGAGCCGTTGAAGGGGTAGGAGGCAACATCGTAACGTCGTATCAGGTGAAGGCGCCGGAGCGCTAATTTCGGTGCCGGCGCCGGCACGGAAATATCATCTGATCTAGAGCTTGTTCGCTCTAGCCTCACGCATGTACGTCACTTCAAACGCTTTGGCGGACCGGAACTGCTGAAGTCGGTTTGAGAGGCTGAAGGCGTCGTTCATTTCGTAATGCTGGAAGATGTCGAGGCCTCGGTCGAGGGAGATTTTCCAGCCCGTATCGGTCACGATGTGGCGCGCGTGGATGGTTCCGGTACCGTCAAACTCCCAAGTGAAATTGACGCCTGAACCGAGACAGGACTCTTCGATGGAAAGCAGATTGGCCTTTTGTTGATCCGCTTTGAGATCATCGCGCGCCGTCACTAGATGGATGTCCACCTCGTCCTCCGGCGCCTTGTGCTTGACGACGGTCTCGATGAACTCCATCAGGTTCCGGACCTGGTAGAAAAGACGGATGTAGGGGTCCGTGAGCGTGATCTTCCGTGCGCCCCTGACATAGGGGCTAAAGAGCAAGTCGAATGAAACGCCCTTCTGGTTCTCGCTGAAAACTCGGTGGCCTTCCCTCGCATCCGGCAAGACGCTTTCAGCTTTGCTGGTCGAAGGCACGCTATTCCCGGAAACCACCTCCTCCTGGATCTCCGGTTGGCCCTCCTGCTGCGCAGCGGCCCGACGGCGATAGTGGGTAGGGTACTCGTCTTCCTCGAGCGTGGTGACGGCAACCTTCCGGTCTCCGGCGGCGAAGTAGGAAAAATCGATGTCGGGATATGTGTTGTCGATCCGCATCAACTGATCCTTGACGCGCTTTCGTCCCTCGATCGAGAGCCTGAGAAGCTCTTCGGTCTCCTCCGCCGACGCGCCACCGCCCGGGAAAAGGATCTTCATCAGGCCGGAAAAGGTCTTGTTGATCCCGTCGCGGTCGCGGGTCGAGATGGCCGAGGATAGCCGAAACAAGTCCTTGTAGCGATCGGAATAGTCGTCGCTTCTGAGGTGCCGCAGGATTTCGGCGAGATAATCGACGACGAATCCATAGCCGTTGGAGAACATTTCTCCGCGGATCACGTCCACCTCCCAACCCGGGATGTAGGCATGCAGGCGATCGATGAACGCCGAGTCGTAGTATTTCTCGGGAACCTCCTCGAAAAGATCGGTGTGCTTGAGCATATAGGGGACGTTGTGTTTCGTGTTCCCTACGAACACCATCGAGGCCTCGGCGCCCAGCGTCTCCACGCCTCGGGAGAACGTTTTGTTCGCCATATAGTTTTTCATGATGTCGACGAGCGACTTGTCGACCCTCTTTTGCCGACCAGCGAACTCGTCGAAAGCGACGACATCCCAGTATCCCACGAGCCCGAGCTTGCCGGACTGGTTGTTCACGAACAGCTTGGGCACGGTCACTTCGCCACCCGAGATCAGAATTCCGTGGGGCGAAAATTCCGAATAGATGTGTGACTTTCCCGTCCCCTTCGGCCCGAGCTCGATGAGGTTGTAGTTGCGCTCGACGAACGGGATGAGCCGCATCAGCTGGATCAGCTTGCTGCGTTTCCCGAACATCTCCGGGTCGAAGCCTATGCTCTGGATCAGAAGGTCGATCCACTCGTCCGTCGTGAATTCCTGGCGCGCCTTCAGATAGGCTTCGTAGTCGAAATGGGAGAGCTGGATCGGCTTAAGGGTGCCGAGAATCCATGGCGAGACGGCTTTGTCCTCGGTGTGCTCGTATTCGACGTCCGCGATGCACCAAACACCGCTCACAAGGAGCTTGGGGTGGGACTTCACCGTCCCGGAATCGACAATGACCTTCTTGATGCCCAGGTTCGCGAATTCCGCCTCGTAGGCATCATTCTTGTCGTTCAGCGCGACGCTGATCTTGTCGATGACCTTGTAGCGGCCCTTTTCGCGAACGTTCGAGCGAACGAGTCCCGCCTCGTTCCGATGGACATAATGCTTACGCAGGATCTCCTTGACCGTCTCGATGCCGGACTGGATCGAAGCCTCGTCGCTGGTCGCGCAGTACTGCCCGAGGAGGTATTCAAGCACATAGGTGGGAACGATGGCGTTTCCCTTGACCGCCTTGACCAGGTCCTTGCGGACAACCAGACCCGGGAAGGCCGCATTGATTTTGGTATCCAGCGCGTTCAATCGCCCACTCCTCAAAAGTCGAAATCACTCGTGAAGCTCCGGCGCAAAAGATAGCGCATGCTCCGGTACTCCTTGAAGTGGGACGTTCCAGCGTGCTGCTCCTCGAGCCGCAGCACGACTTCCTGCCCGTTGAAATCGTCGGCCTTCTTCGACAGCAGGAATCGAACTGGCATTTCCCTCTCTCTGGGATTCTCGGAAGGGAAGTCAAACAGGAGATCGTGGCTGTCGGAAATCAGCTCGCCGGCACCGCTGTAGATGCCCGCCCGCAGCCGCCGCGGCTGTGCCTTCTCGGTGACGGGGGTCGACTGATAGAAAAGCACGGAAATCTGGGCGGAGGTGATCGTCTTGTTCGAGCTGGCGACGATCTCAACCTCGACCGCTGACAGGTCGCTCTGCCGCTTCTTGTTGATCTTCAGAACGGGGATGATCACCTCCTGCAAGGAGGCGCCGCCATGCACATAACGGCTGCCGGATCCTTTGAGACGTAGCCGGTTGATGGATTTCGGGATCAGCACCTCGAGGTCACCCTCAAGACCGAGGGCGGCAGGCTCGAACTTCCGGAGGCCGGATTGCGCTACGAGACCTTTGCCCAGCACGAAGCGGCGATCCTTGAACAGGACGGGATCGCCCGCGACCTCAGCTCCCGAGAAGTCGCTCTCCTCAATCGGGCGATGCTGGTAGATAAAACCGTGATCGGCAGTCAGCACGAGATTGCTGGCATTCGCCGCCGTCAGCTTCTTCACGAGCTTGACCAACTCGTCGAGGGAGTCTTCGACAGCCTCGAAGACCCGTTCCTCCGAGACCATCTTGTCGCCGGCCGCATCTATGCGGTTGTGATAGATGTAGACCACATCGTGATCGCGCAGCAGGGTCCGGGCCTCGTCACCCTTCATGGGCATCACTTCTTCGGCCTTCAAGGCGGCAACCCGGTCGCCCGCCCGGCCGCCCTCGAGGATCTTGCGACGGTTTACGAGTCCTTGGGAACTGGTTCCGTCGACCAAGACAATGCCTGTGTCATCGCTGGCGATCCGGATTTCCTTGTTGGGCAGCAGTGACGCCATCCCGAGCTGCGTGTAACTCGGAAGTGACGCCAGCGCCGGCTCGATCTCGGCGTCGTAGCGGTCGAGGCTGCGGATGCGGCCGAGCAGCTCTTCCCCGACCTCGTATCGCATGGCGTCTGAAACCACGACGCAGAGCTTCAGGTCCTTGCGTCTATAAGGGGCGACCTGCGCCGCGTAGAATTCTCGCTGGCGCATGATGGGCGGCGCTTCCCATCGTTCAGCGGCGTCTATGTGTTCCTGCCAGCGGTCGTTGAGCTTGAGCAGGTAAGTGTTGACGTAGAGGTTCTCGATCCGTTCGAACAGGTCGCCCATCAAGGATGGATGCGCGGAGCGCTGCATGTGAAAGACGAATTGGCGATAGAGCTGGTCGATGCGGAACCAGGAATGGGCGTAGCGCCGAGCCCCGTCTGACAAGGACTCCATGTTCAACGTCGCCTGGGCGACGGACTGCAGGAAATCCGCTGCATGTCCTAGTGCCTGATAGAGGTCGGCGAATTCCTGATACCAGTGGCTCTGTCGCCGCTGGCGTATCCAACTGACCACGTCGGCATGAGGCACCGTTTGGGCGCCTACCTCGCGAACCAGGTTCCGGATGATTTCCCGGTCGATTTCCCGGAAGTAGTCGAGTTCCACCAGTGTCCGGAAGTCGCGCCTGGCGAGGTCAGCCGGAATGGCGAGAGCGTCCTCATATTCTGCAGACAGTGTTTCAAAGGACTCGGCCGCATTGCGGTTGTTCTTCCATCGCCGGAAGAAGACCAGCGCCTCGGAGGAGAGGCGCGCATCCGACCCTACCCCGAAGGCATAGCAGGACTTGAACAGCTC
The DNA here is from genome assembly GCF_055811135.1 of Mesorhizobium sp. WSM4817. Lineage (NCBI taxonomy): Bacteria > Pseudomonadati > Pseudomonadota > Alphaproteobacteria > Hyphomicrobiales > Phyllobacteriaceae > Mesorhizobium > Mesorhizobium sp. WSM4817. The sequence continues at coordinate 493,188 of NZ_JBVVQQ010000001.1, forward strand.
GATTGCGAAATCCGGGACCGACGGATCCTTGGCGCGATAGCCATAATGCCGGCCCATCTGCTCCCACAAGAATTCGTCCAAAGCGAAACGGGATATCAGCCGTAGCCTGTCGTCCTTCTTCTCCGCGTGCTCGGCCAGCAGGTTTTCGGCCACCGCGTCGAAGGTCGGGTCAGCGTTGGCGCAGACGGCCAGCATCTTCAGGCGGAGGGCGCTTGCCGTGTCGTCGGGCCTGAGCAGTCGCTTTAGCTGCTCGATGCGCTTTGCCGCGCGGAAGAATTCGCCATGCTTGCGGACGAGATCCGAGAAGGAGATGCCGAGACCCAACTCGGACAGCCAGTTTGACACCTGGTCCATGCGAAACTCGCCGTTGGCAAGCTGCAGGTCCATCAGCCAGTTCTCGAGCCGTTCTGGCTCCGGTCCTTCCTTGTAGAGCAGAAATTTCTGTTTCGGCGCCTCGCGAAGGATTCGGTGCTTTAGGCCGAACTCGTTGTTGGCGATTTCCACCTTCTCCACGTCAGGAATCGAGACGACTTGAAACGCGTCGCGGAAGCTGAGCTCCGCGTCATACCAGAAGACGATGCGGTGCTTTTCAAACTGGGCCTTTAGACCAAGCGTAATGCGGTCCTGCATCATCAGTCTTCCGAATCGCCAAGGCCCTTGATGGGCTTCAGGGCGCTGCCGAACCTGGCGTAGTTCACCTTGACCCCATCATCGAGGTCGATTTCGAGCCGGCGCGTGGCGAGCGGGAAAAGAACGTTACGCTCGTATCCGTCCAGTTCATCGATGTCGCGGCTGGTGCTTTCGATCTCTTTCAGCGCCTTGACCTTCTCGGCCTGTGTGGATGCCGAGCTGATGCTGACGGCCTCCAACTGGCTTCGGTGCGCGTCCAGCTTGCGGCGGAACTCGCGCAGGTACTCCAGCACCGTGCTGACCGTGTCGGAGCGGTAGCGATGCATGTAAATCAGGGCGTTGAATGTGCCCTTTGGGCTGGAGAACAGCCAGTAGATCGGACGCTTCCTGTAGCGCCGGACATGGTCGTCGTAGAAGTCGCGGAGGAAGAAGCGGCGTATGTCGTTGCCCAGCGCGGCCTCGATGAAGGCTAGGTTCTCGGCAAGACGTTCCTCGCCGAATGCCGTGCGCAGGAGCTGCCGGAACCGGTCAGTGATGTCGTCAGCGAACCAGTCGTCGTCGAGGATGGGGATCACATTGTCCTTGTCCGGCGAGAAAGTCCGCTGCGGAACGCGCTTCAGATAGTCCTCCAATCCTTCGCCCTGGTTCGCGAGAATCAGACCGGGGGCATCGAGGCTGTAGCGGCCGAACATGCATCCAACGGCGTAAGACAGGAACTCGCGCATGGTGTCGGTGCGCAAAGCGTTCTCGAGCTCGGGCTCGGACTTATTGCCGCCATACCGATAGGCGGGGTTGCAGGCGAGAGTGATTCCTTCCACCTGAACCTCAGGTGTCAGTTCGTCCTGCAGGCGGTAGGCGTCGATGAAGACGCGGTTGTTCTCTTCTTCAAGGCGATTCATTGCCTCGACCATGCCCCGCCAATAGGCGCGGAGGCGAGCATAGGTGCCTTCAAGTGTCTCGGCCCGATTATTCGGAGCGAGCAGAGGGTGCGTCAGGAAGTCCCATGAAGTTTCAAATGAGTCCCAGTCTATTTTCGCAATGGAGGAGCACTGGCTCGATACATCTTCAACGTTGGATGGCATCGAAGCGGGTACGGGTATTCCTTGCAAAGCAAATAAACTGAAGTCAAGAGTTGGCGCCAGCAACCGTAGAAAAGTAGAAGAGACACAACTATTCAATAGCGATGCGATCCCATTGCGTGCGAACGAATCCTCTCTTGGGAACACACACGATCCCTTGGTGTCGAATATAAACCCCTGATCGCAAAGCCTTGCTGCAAATTGCCCATCTGATAGCGACGAGTAAGACGCTTGGCTTGAAGTAATATGCACGATTTTTGATGACAAATTCAGGGTCGGATATTCGAGGATATTTTGAGCGAACGAGATCGATAAGAACTCGACCATTATGTTCGTACCTCACGACGAAGTCGTTGTGGCCATACCACCGCCTATCACCGCCGCCTTTGTTGTATGGAAACCAATGTTTCCCTTTTGCCACCTCGGCGGTAGCGGACGGTGCCCCTATCACCAATTCGTCGAAAGACAGTTCAGTCCAGCGCCTCAGGAATGTCTCGTTGTCTGTTGTGGCCATGCCCTGCCGAAAGTCAGCGTATGCGCCGAGAGAATCGAGCGAATTGAATGAATCTAATTCACTAGGCGTGATCCAATAGACGATTGGGGAGCCGGGCACCTTCTCAAACGTGGCTCCCGAAGCAAGGTAGCGGCACGGGGCATCAGCAACATTGGCGGCTTCACGTGCTAAGATGGCCTTGGCCTGCTCGCCAGGCGCCTTCGTCAGGTCCAGGTAAATCCCGTATCTATCGGCAGCGCTTCCATTGCACATGACAAATGCGGTTGCCGATACTACTTGGCCGCCGATCGATTCAAATGCGCCTGAACCTAGATGGGCCATTGTCACAATTGGAGATGAAACTAACAACCGCTCTCGAAGCTGCTGATACTTCGACCCTGACATCCATGAATGCAGGGTAATCATCCCAACATACCCGCCTGGCCCTATCATCCTAATCGCGCGATCTAAGAACATACTATAAAGATTGTACCGGGAGGTTGGATAGTTGCCCTTAACGCCATCTTTCAGAAGACGAGAGTAATACTTGTCACCCATGTACGGTGGGTTGGCCACCACGATCTGATAATTCAGGCTGAGATAGTCGGCCATCCGCAACACGGTCTGCACTCTGGAATGCACGTCGCGGAGGAACAGGTTGCCTTCGAACCGTTTGCCCGCGACCATCCGGGCCACCTCGGCCACATCCTTCAGCTTCGGCATGATGAGCGACCCGAAGGTCTTGGCTTCTGCAAATCGAACGAGGGTGTCGCGTAGGTCGGCGGTAAACAGGTCACGCCCTACGGCCGCGGTGTATTCCGCCAGTTCCCCGTCCTCGAAAGAAACATTCTCCAGTACGCAGATATTCGGCTGCGCGGGCCGCCGAAGGAATCGTTTCCGCTGCCCCGTCGCCTTCATTACCAGCGCAAAGGCCGCCAGCGCGCCTGCCCGCTCATCGATTTCGATGCCGTAGAGATTGTGCGTTAGGATCTTCTCGGGGATTTCCGCGGGGTCGAATCCTTCCTCCTCGTAGATCGCGTAGAGCAGGTCGAACGCGTAGGTCAGCATGTGACCCGAGCCGCAGGCCGGATCGCAGACCCTGATCTCCTCGGGCGAGGCGACGTGCAGGAAATCCTCGGGTTCCTCCGACGCGATGTAGTAGTCCATCTGCGCGGCAAGCTTCGAACCGGGACGGTTGAGCATCCAGAGCCGGCCCAGCGAGTTCTCGACCAGGTAGCGCACGATCCAGTGCGGCGTGAACAGCTGTGTGGCGGCAGGAATGCTTTCAGGCGTGATCTTCTGGTTCTTTTTCAGGCCGGCGAAGACCTGGTCCTTCTTCTCCGAAATGTAGAACTGGTAGAGCCAGCCGATGATTTCGACGTCGCGACATGCCTCCGCCGTCATTATGTCGCGCATGCGGGCGAGGATGTTGTCGGAGGAGAGTAGGTCCTCCGGCATCAGCAGCTCGGTGTAGTCCGCGATCTTCTCGAACAGGAACGGCATCGTCTGATGCCACTGGTTGCAGTGGGCGACGAGGAGGAGGCGATAGGCTTCACTCTGCGGATCGCGGCTCGGCCTGCGCCCGTCCAGCAGAGCGGCAACCTCCCGCCGGATTTCTTCTGGCAGGTCCCCGTCGATGTGGCCGGCTGCAGCTTCGGCAAGGATTTCCGGTCTCGTCTGCCCTTGGCCGGGAGACAGCACGCCGATGCGCGTGTAGCCGTTCACGTCCATGAAACGCAGGGCAGAGAAGCGGTTGAACCACGTGTAGGCAACCCGCTCGATCACCTGCTCCTTCCCATGTGCGGCGACTTGCCCTTCGAGTTCCTTCACGGCTTTCGGAATCTCGCGACGCGCGGCACTGCCGTCGGCGAGCACGTGATCGAGCTTGGTCGCAACCTGCTGCATGAGCGTCCGGCGCGCTGCCTGAGCGAACTTCTTCAGGCCGGACGTGTCGAGCTTTTGAGGCGTAGTGGCGTCCATCAGACAGTAATCCTTTTGCCGCTCCGGATTTCGGCGAGCAGCGACTTGCGCATGGATTCGAGGAAGGAATCGACGTCGGCCTCGGTTTCGAGGAATGCCTTGTCGAACGGGACGGAGAGCGACGTGTGTGCGATGAATGTCACAGGGGCCTCGATTTTCACGCCGGGACCGTTCTCGAATCCTTGGGCTGCGCCACGATCGTCATCGTTCGCCGCACCCGCCGCCGTCCGCCTGGAGGGAGCGGTTACCCGTGCGAGAAGCTCTGGGTACAGCCTCGTCCGGAAGTCGCCGGCCCGCTCCCGCACGACGGCGATAAGCGTGGCCGTGCGCAGAGGCGTCAAGCCGGTCTCGGCCTCCGAAAGGATCTCTTGGCGCTCGTCTTCGGGAAGGGCGGCCAGTTGCGGAAGCTCTCTCAGTTTCGAGACGAGTTCCTCGATTTCCTGGACGGCAGCCGTCCGCTCCTGCGCCAGGTGACATTCGACGATGCCGCGGGTGCGATCGAGGCCAGCCTTAAGCTGCTGGATGTTGCTGTTCCGAAAGCAGGCAGGGTCATCAAGCACTCCCTGTATGGCCCGAGCCTCGACGCCGCCTGCATAGGCGAGGTTCGCCTCCTGCTCGCGAAGGAATCGCCTAGCATCGTCGTAAATGCCGTGCTGGGCGCCTTTCATGAACTTCCGGACGGGATCGAGAACGTCCTCCTTCATGTCGAGCAAGGAACCGACCTGTGTTGGGAGGTCGGTCACGTACCAGCCGTAAGGTTTCCCGACTGTCGGCTTCAGCGCTTCCAGGATAGGCTCCAGGGCTATTAGGAACGGGTATTGATCCTTCTGTGACAGATAGCCTTGGATTTCCTGTAGAGTCCGCTGGAAAGCCTCGGCAGCCTCCTTGCCGATGACGCGCGCGTCGGTCCCGGACGGCTGCGTGTCGAAAAACTCCGAGTAGAATTCCTTCAACTGGCGCAGCTGGGCCTGCGAGAATTCTACCTGCGGTTCCAGCACGATGTTGCCGTGGGCCTGCGTGTTTTTCAGCGTTCGCTCGAGCGTTGGCCCTTCGAGCAGGTTTCCGTCGGCGCGAGCCTCGATCTTTCCGCGCGCGAAGAGGCTGGCGAGGTTGCAGAGGACAGCGGCGTAGGGCCAGCCATAGGGCTTGCGCTCGAACCGTTCCGTAACGGCCTTGACCGTGGTCCGGACGCCGGTGCGGCTGTTGGCTTGGATGAAGTTCTGGATTTCCTGCTCGGCTTCGCTCAGTCCTGCGGCATCGTTCCCGAACAGTCCGTCTTCCGCCTGCTTCAGGAACCTGCTGAGGTCGTTCTCCGAGTACTGCACGCCTCGGAGCATGCCGAGATTGACGTGCACCTTGTCAACGAGAACCTGGAAAGCTTTCATTACCCGGAGCTGGGCATCCTCGGCGCGTATATCGATTTCATCGCCCCGGACGAAGAGCCGGGCTTCCGACAGCAACGCCTTCAGGCGGCTGGTCAGGTCGCGGTGTCGCTGGGCATTCTGGGCGCCCTTGTCGCCGATGATCCGCTCGACGCTGGGCTGCAGTGCCGTCGCCCGGTGTTGGCGCACATACTTTTCCGTGCGCTTGTACATCATGATGTCGGTCATCAGCCGCTCATCGGGCTTCAGCACGACCGCAAGCTCGTCGCGCGACATGCTCTGCATCTTTATCGCGTCGGGCTTCCCAACCTGCTCGTGGAAGGGCGTGTAGAGGTTGATGGAAAGCTCGTGGTCGCGACCGGTCAGTCGGTCATCGAGTCGCCTTGCATATGCGTAATCGTGTCCGGTCGCCTCATGGCGGAGCTTTCGCGATTTGACGATCCCGTCAAACACCAGCTGCTCGAATTCCTGGGCGACCTCGGTCAGGTCCACCTGAACTGCCTTGATCTCCTGCTCGATGTCTTTCTCCTCATCCGTCAGGAACTCGAAGAGCTCGCCGTTCCGCTGGATGTAGGTCTGCTGCTCGAGGACGTTGACGGCTTCCTCTACCTGCTTCCTCAATCGGGTCAGATCCTCGTCGAACTGCCGCAGGAGTAGAATGCAGACATTGCGGAGCGTCGGCTTGAAGGGTCGGACATATTTGACGAGGAACAGGGCCTTCAGGACGCGCACAGCGAACGGATTGTCCAGGTTTCGCTCGGCGATCTGGATTGATTGCTGCACCCCTGACTTCAGCGCCGACCGAATGCCTTCGAACATCATGTCGAACGGGGCAATGCCGCCGAGTTCGAGATCGGCAATATGGACCGCGACGTCCTGGAAGACCCCTAACATCGACCTTTCGCCAACGGAGCTGTGCCTTCCCTCGAAGGCGTTGTGCTCCGACAAGGCCTGGATGGACATCTGGAACAGCGCGTACTGGTAGGGAATGAAGGGATAGCTCTGGATAAATTGATCGCGGTCGGCAAAGTTCCGGAAATGGATCGAGCCGTCGGAGAAGTCGAACAGGGTTTTGAAGTTGCCTGACTGCTCATGGAAGAGGTCCGACAGTGCGGTCACTCCATCCTCGGTCTTTTTCAGGAGCCGCTTCTGGATGACTTCGTCGGCATTGGCGCTGGTCAGGGACATCCGGTTGGCGAAACGCGCCTGGATCTTCGAGAAGTCGTTTTCCTGGCGCTGGGTCAGCTCGCCGATCACGGCGCGAATTTCCTGCTGCGCGGTGATAACGATCCAAGCCCGGCCACGGCACTTGGTGTTCAGGCTTTCGGCGATCGTCTGGAGGTTGGTCATCAGCTTGACGTTGTCAGCAATGTACTGGCCGACTTCGTCGACGAAGAAATTCAACCGGAACTGCGGTCCCTGCCGGTCAATGTACTCCTTCACCTGGCTTGCGAAGTCCTCGATCGAAACCTTGTAGTCGGCACGGTATTTTCCAAGGATTCCCTCGGCCGCCGATGCGTCGGCGCCACTTGCCTCCGAGTAAGCTTTCGTGATGCTCGGGCCCTCTAGCAGAGCCTGTTCCCGGCCGCGCTCCCACGTCTTCCCGGCGATGCGCTGGTATGCGGCCTTGAAGCCAGCGTATTGATCTCGGCTATCGAGATCGCGCTCAAACTGGGCGACATGGCCCTGTTTCCCATAATAGCCGCACATCTCGTCGAAGACCTTCTGGAACACCGCCAGCAGGGCATCGACCTGGGTCTTGGTGATGACGTCCGCCTTCTGGTCGATATTGAAGAGAATGCTCTTCGAAGGAATCGAGACTGCGCGCTTCAGATCGGCGCTGAGAATTTCATTTTCGGTTGATTTCTGCAGGAAGATGTCGAGCGCGGGAGTCCCGTCGACCACCCTGTTCTCAAGGATCAGGGCGAGCATCTTCAGCAAGTGCGACTTGCCCGAACCGAAGAAGCCGGAGATCCAGACGCCATTCGCCGTTTCATAGTTGTTATAGGCGTCGAGAAAATGCTCCAGGCGCTTCTCGACCTCGTTGGTGATAACGTACTCCTCCAGCTCCTGGCGGAGGCTCGCCTCGTCATCGGCCTTGATGACCCCCTCAATCGCGCGGTCGACAGGCTTCTCGAAGATTTCCTTCAAATTGATCGCCATCCCCGTCACACCTCGTAGTGAAAGATATTGAAGGCCCGGTAGTACTTGTCGTCGTGCAGCAGCCCGAAGAGGTCAAGGGACGCCCCGGTTTCCAGGCTCTGTGTGTATCGACCGGGAAAGAACATGACCGTGGGCTTTTCCTTGGCCGTGCTCTGGAGGTTGTTCAGAACGTTGTGGGACCTGATGTAGGGAAAGACCTCGCCCACGCCCGACAGGAAGAGGACAGAATGATCCTCGGATTCGATCCTCCGGCCGATCTCCGGCACGAGATGGGCTTCCGGATCCAGGACTCCCTGGAGCAATTCCTTCAGTTCTGCCTTCGTCGCCGAAGATTCCAGCTCGAGAACCTGCTCCCAAATTCCCCGTTGTTTCAGCAAGTCGATGGCCAGGTCGTAGAGGCTGACCTCCAGGATGACAACACCGCGGTTGGCAAGCTGGTTGATCAGCTGGCCGCGCTGTTGCTCCATGGAAGCGGCCTCTTCAGGGGCATACGGGCATATGAAGAAAGGAACTTCGTTCCCCAATCCCTGTCTTTTGAGAAAGCGCTCGCTCGAAATCACCTTCACGAGGTGTTCGAACCGCCGTTTCGGCGATGCCAGTTCACGCGACTTCATGCGGGCGACCCGGATGCGCCGGGAAAGAAACGCAACTCCGTGGGATCGTGTGCGACGATCAAGTCCTGCAGGGCAGGGGAGAGCAGGGTCCTCATGATCTGCCCGGGCGGCGAGACGAGATCAGCCTCACGCAGCATCCGGAACAGAACCTGACGAAGCTTCGCGCGGGTGGAAGGTTTCAGTTCCGCCAGTTCGGGGTGCCATTCCGCCTTAGCGTCGAAGAAGGAATCGAAGTGGTCGTATGCAAGCTCCTCCTGGAACCTGGCATATCGCTCCTGGAGAACTTCCGATGCGAAATCAGCGATAAAATCGTAGGTGCGGCAGATCGCCAGCCATAGGAGATGACCCTGTTCATGTCTGCTGCTGCGTGTGAAGAACTCCAACTCATCCATATGCAACGACCGGAGCCGGGCAACGATCTCGCGGATAGTGCGCCGGGCCGAACTTTGTGTCCGGAAGGAGAGGGACTGCAGCGCCTGCTCGGCAGCCTGCGACCAGTCGAACCGGTCCTGATACGATCGTGCCAGCAGGATGGATTCGTCGAGGAACAACGATCCAATCGAGAACGACAAGCGGTATGTGGCAGGTCCTGTTGAGAGCATCGAGAGGTATTACACTTTGTTTGGGCGCCGGGCATGCAATATCCGAGCGTTAATCCCGAGCCAACGGCTCGCGACGGAAGGGACGGTCACGTTTTGATCTGTGGCTGCCTCCCCGCGGGCCCGGCTCGGACACCGAATCCCGTCTACCATATTACCGATTTACGCCGAGGTGCCAACTTGATCGCTGCGACCGATATTTTGAACAGCCCCAAGGATCTGATAGAAAAAAACCGCTGAGTACGATGGTTCGCAAGCTCCGCAAAATAACGAAACTGACAGAACGCCCCGTAGGCGAAAGGAACACACCGTGGAACGACAGGGACCCGAACTCCCGCCCTACGATGCAATTGAAGCTGCACTACTGCTGTTCCTGGCCAAGCGCGGCCCCATTCGTCCTGCTGACGTCTATACTCCGCTTGCAGAGCAGTTTGGATTGACCCCTATGCAGCGGCGGACAACAGACAAGCTGAGGATTTGGCAGCTATCGCAGTCCGGGCTTGAATATGCTCGTGTCATCGACGATTTAGACATCTAGCGTGACAAAAGTCTACAGGCGCCGCCTGTAGCGCAAATGAACCGAGAAAATTTTCACCGTTGTTTGCTTACCCCAGCTTACCCAAGCGCTAGGCCCGACAAGGCAGTTTGGTCATAAGTAATTGATGTTATTGGCGCACCCGACAGGATTCGAACCTGTGACCTCTGCCTTCGGAGGGCGATGCAGTGCGGGATTGCGGATAACAGTGACATCCTGAAACCCTTGTGTTCCGGCGCTTGGCCGTTATGCTTATCACAGTCATCCTCGAAATCTATGTGGGACGTTCTGTGGGAAAGCGATCTTCCGAAATTGACAGCCCGTCGAAGCGGGGCCGGTTGGCCGCGCGTAAGAACCCTTATTGGATAGGCGTCAGCGGTGGCCGCGGCGGGGTGAGCCTGGGCTACCGGAAGCCAGCTCGTGGCCCTGGCGTTTGGATCGGCAAGATTGTGGCCGAAGGCAGCCGGACTGAAGAGCGAATGGGGGAAGCAGATGATGACGGCGCAGCGCACGGCGCCCTGACATATCGGGCGGCCGTCACTGCCGCACTCGAATGGAGCCGACGCCAGTATGAAGCCAATCGGTCAGTCGAGATTGGCACCGGTGGCCCGACTGTTCGCTCGGCCGTGGCTGCTTATGTGGCCGAACGCAAAAAACGATCGGCGCGCGAGGGCGGAAATGCAGAAGGCCGCTTGACCCGCCATGTTCTCGCCGATGATGAATTCGCCGGGACGCGGCTTTCGAAGCTTCGGGCGAGCACGATCGAGGATTGGCGAGCCAGGCTGTCGATCCGCGGCCAGACTGAAGCGGCGACCGAAGGCGGCCCTGAGCCGATCACACCCTCGACCGTCAACAGGTTGCTCAACGATCTGCGTGCAGCTCTCAACGCGGCAGCCGAACGCCACCGGCGCGAGTTGCCGGCCCATCTTCCCATCGAGATCAAAGTGGGAACGCGCGCGCTGAGCGTCACCGGCGACGCCCGCAAGCAACTGCTTACCGACTCACAAATCAGGACGATCGTGACTGCTGCGTTCGACGTCGACGCGGACTTCGGCCGTCTGGTCCTGGTCGCCGCGGCGACGGGCGCGCGCCATTCTCAAATCCGGCTGCTTCGGGTCGGCGACGTGCAAGTCGAGCAGCTTCGCCTAATGATGCCAGGATCTTCGAAAGGCCGATCTGCGAAGGCCAGGCCGTCGGTGTCGGTTCCCGTTGCTGCCGAAGTGATCGACAAGCTGCAGCCGGTGGTGGCCGATCGGGGTGCCGACGAGCCACTTCTAGAGCGTTGGGCGTACCGCAGCGTCGGGCCCATAAAATGGGAGAAGGACCATCGGCGCGCCTGGGGACCGGCTTATGAGATTGATAAAGCTTGGGTGGCAACCGTCGCGAAGGCGGGCGTTCCGGGCGACACTATCATGTATGCCTTCCGCCATTCGTCGATCGTTCGCGGCCTCAAGGCGGGGTTGCCCGTCCGACTGGTTGCCGCGCTTCATGACACCAGTAGCGAAATGATCGAGCGGCATTATTCCGCTTACATCGTAGACGCGACGGAGGAAATATCGCGGCGGGCGGCCTTTGCGTTATGATTTCGACATACAGAATAAAACGACATACGTTTTGTAAAAATCACAGATAGGCTACCAACATTTCTAACCAAGACCAGTTTAATTAGTCGAATTGGTTGACAAAGCGCACGATTAGTTTAGCTTACGATTGCGTTGCATTGGTTTTTTGTGAATCTGATGAACTGGCTGGCCCGGAGTGGCGCGACGCACCCTTCCGAAAAATGAGCGCGCAGCGCTTCGTTGAAAGGCAAGTCAGATGGCAGTCCAAGCTGCAGCAGCGCCTCCGCGCGCTGATCGCACCAAAACCCCAAAGCCCGAAATCCCATGGCGCCAGCGGCCGTTCCTTCCGCTTGTCGCTGCTGCCGAATTGCTCGGTTTATCGCCCTCGTCGCTGTATCGCCTCGAGGCCGAAGGCAAACTGTCCTTCAATAGGCTCGGCGGCCGAACTCTCGTTGCAGTCGGCAGCATCGTCAAGCTCATCGACACCGCGGACAGCTGGACGCCATCCGACAGGGGAGCTGCGGCACGTGCGAAGCGCCAGGAGCGTGCTCGCGCAGGGTGGGAAAGTTGACGGCGGCGTCGACGTCACGGGCCGAACGTCGCCGCGCTGCGAAGTCTGCGACCGGCATGAGCGCGCCGATCATCGCTCAAATCCGCCCCATCACCGTCGAAGAGATGGTGCCCGGCGAGCAATACGATCCTGGGTATTCGGTCTTCGTTATGGAGACGCTACCGGTGTTCGGGCCGAGTGGTAGGCAAAAGTTCGGGTTCCAGTGTCAAGTGTGGCTGCCGCCGGAGCATCGAGAGCCGACAGTCGCGAACATGAAGATAGCAATGGGTGTCCTTCGTGAGATCGATCCGAACGCCCGCCGGATGATCGACAAGGTTGCCGCTCTATCGCGCGACCCACGGTCACGCAGAGAAGCGGTGCGAATTGGGATGATAGAGGGATATATCCCGCCAGATCGCGCACCAGCGCCTTAGAACTATCCTGCCGACGACCGAATCGACTGACACGAATAGAAACGAAAGCCAGCTGCCGCAGGAACGGCAAACTGGCTTGAAAAGTCGTATCGGAAACAAAATGAACCATACGGTGAAAGCGCCTGTAGCGCAAGCTCTTACCATCGGCGATCTGTTGGCCAGACCCCGGCCCGGCGCAGCTCCAGAACTTTTTCCCGACGTCGTGCCCGCAGAGCATCCGCCTGCGGAATGCGTCTCCTTTACGGTTGTGACCAGTGGCGAGCGCCTGACCAAATTATTTGGCCCGGACGCTTCGGGTCTGCCAGTTCAGAAGAACGCCCCCGGTGTGCCGCGCCGTGCGACTGCCGATCGGAGGACCGTGAGCGGCGATAGCGGGTCTATGGCGGCAGAATTTGCGTCGGTTCTGACCGCGCTTACCGTCAATCAAGCGCTGGTGCTGGCCCCGCCGCCCCCAGGGAAGGATTCCTGGACCGTTGTGCCTATGCGGGAGGTCGGACAAAACGAGCACTCGATCGCGAAAACCAAAGCGAACTTTCCCGCACCGACGGGGCCAGCGCTCATCGGCCTAGACCTGGACATTAAAATCTGGCCGAAAGATTTGCGTCAACGTGTGGCCGCCCACGGCGACTTGTCTCGTGCTTTGCGGAGCGTTTTCCCGCCCTTGGGTTCGGCCACATATGTTCACCGGGCTTCTGTCTCCGCAGGAATCTTCAACAAAAGGACCAAGAGCAAGACGGAAGACTACTCGGGGCAGCATCGCTACTATTTCGCGCGATCGGGCTCAGATGTTGAGGGCGAGGACGGCTTTGCGAGTCGGTTGCGCGATCATTTAGTGTTGGCCGGTTTGGGCTTTGGTGTGATCACTGATGCCGGCAGCGTGCTCGTGAAGACACTTGTCGACAAGTCCGCTAGCCAGGATTACTCGCGCTTCTGGTTCGAATCTAGTGCTGCACTGGATTCGCCAGATCTGCAGCATGATCCTGCGGTCCGTGCTCCGAAGATTGTCAACCCGCACGGCGGCTTGCTCGACACCGGGCTACTGCCAAAACTTACCCGAGCGCAACGGGACGAGCTGGACGCCGTAGAGACTAAGATTCGGGCCGATCTGGAGCCGCAGGCGGCGCCCGTTCGTGCGCGCTGGCGAGCCGACCGCCAGGCAGCGCTTGTAGCCAAAGGCGTACCTGCCGACCGGGCAGCGAAGGCGGTTGGCCTTGCAGTCGAACAGCATGTCTTGCCCGAAGACTTCGCCCTTGATTTCGATAACGGCAGCTCCGCCACCGTCGCCGAAATTCTGGACAACCCGGCACGCTATCACGGCCTGACCGGGCCGGACCCGTTCGAGCCGAATTATGGCAATGGACGAAACTTGGCCATCCTTTATGCGGAGAGCAGCAGCGACGCTCGGATATATTCGCACGCTCATGGAGGCATCCACTACCGGCTCGTGCGTAGCCCAGCGCATTGGTTTCAGGACCCCGCAGATATCGATCGACCTATCGAAAGCGAGGCGCCGACTGATCCGGCTACCATTGCCGTTCGCCGGTTGAACGAACGCCATGCTGTGGTCCGACAGGGAGGAAAGGCTCTAATCATCACGGAAGCCGACGACGGCGAAGTGTCTTTCGGGACGGTCGCGAATATCCGCGACTGGTACGCCAACGACACCATCATCCAAAATAAGAAACCGACGACTGTCTTTGAGGTTTGGTTACAAAGCCGGCAACGCCGCCAATACGAACAGGTCGTGTTCGCACCCGAGGGCGGGCCGCCGCACAGCTTCAATCTGTGGCGAGGATTTGCCGTCAAGCCCGAAGCCTCGGGCTCCTGCCGGCTCTTCCTCGATCATGTGCGCGACAACGTCTGCGGCGGCGATTCTGATCTGTACGCATGGGTCGTTTCGTTTTTCGCTCAGATGGTGCAGCGGCCGGGCGAGAAACCTGGCGTGGCATTGGTGCTCCGCGGCGGCCAGGGCACTGGCAAGTCGATCGTAGGCAAGTACGTCGGCGCCCTCTTCCCAGCGCACCATGTGATCGTTTCGCAGCCTGACCACCTGACCGGCCGTTTCAACTCGCATCTGGAAAGAGCCATTCTCGTCCAGGCGGAAGAAGCTTTCTGGGCTGGCGACAGGGTCGCGGCCGGTGGCGCGTTGAAGGATCTCATCACGAGCGATCACATGAGAATCGAGCGCAAAGGCATCGACACCATTCAGGTTCGAAATAATGTCCGGGTGCTGATCACCACGAATTCCAAGTGGGCCGTGCCTGCCGGCGTCGATGAACGACGCTTTGCCGTGCTCGATGTTGCCGACCACAGGAAGCAAGATACGAACTACTTCGGCGCCATCGCCGCCGAGATGGCCGGCGGCGGCGGCTTAGGAGCGCTTCTGCACTTCCTGCAGTCGTTCGATTTGGGTTCTGTTGATCTCCGGCGCATTCCAGCCACCGAAGCACTGCTTGACCAGAAGCTTGCCAGCCTCGAGCCGTTGGAGCGCTGGTGGGTGGACAAACTTCAAAGAGGGACTTTCCAATATTCGGAGGGCTGGCCGGAAGAGATTAGCAAGTCCGATCTCTACGCAGACTACGAAAGACCCACAGCGAAGATTGCGCGGCCAATGCACGAAGCGGAGTTCGGCCGTTCAATCCGTCGTCTTTGCCCAGGGATCGGCGAAAGCCGGCCACGGAAGGGAGAGGCGCGCGTCCGTGTTTTCAACCTGCCCGAACTGTCCGTCTGCCGTGACGCCTTCAGCGAATTACTCGGAACGCGTCTCGATTGGGAGTTGAACTGATGCAGAACAGCGTTTTGCCCGGACCACTTGGACCAAACGTGGACCGCGAAGCCCTTACGTTTCAAGGCTTGGTCCAGGTGGTCCAAGTGGTCCAAGTAAAAAATGAAATTGATATAGAACGGAAATACCGTCGTATCGACATACACGAGACACATGCACGCATGTCGTGTGTGAAACGAATTTGCCTTTTTGACCCGGACCACCTGGACCACTTGGACCAGCCCATATATTTCAATGGGTTAAGCGGTCCAGGCGTCGAAAGGCGGTTGGACCAGCTTGGACCGGACAAGAGGTCCGGTGGTGGCGTGGTGCGCCGACGTCAAAACACGATACCCCATCAATACCTATCGCGGAAACGGTCGTGAGACGCGCCGGCTTGCACAAGGTACCCGGTGGATGGCGCGGCAGCTCGGCACAGATCGCCGTCGCAACGGCTGCGATTAAGAAGTGGAACCGCACCCGACATCTGCAACCCAAGTGTGGGGCAGCGCGTAAACGGGACTATGAGCCCTGCCAAAATCTCGCGATGGAAAACAGCCGGTGCTGGCGCCATGGGGGTCTCAGTCAGAAAGGGGATTCATGGCGAACGCCCCGGTGGCCGGATCCTGGATCTCCCGTCGCGATGAAGAAATTGAACCGAAAGCTCTCCGATCTCCAACGAGCAGCGGCAAAACGCGCCAAGCGCATCGCCAGAATGACGCCGGCTGAACTCGCCGCTTATCAAGCCTGGCAGAAATCGCATCAGCCAGGCTCAGCCGCGGCTAGAGCCCGAACGCGTCGCGAGCGGAAGGACGCGCAAGAGGCGCGCGAACTGTTTTTGAAAGTCGAACGAGAAGCAGAGATCGCAGCCGCGATCCGAGACGGAAAAGGAGTTTTCGCTTGACCAAACCACGGGAAGAAACACCAGAACAGGTTTTCGAGCGTGTCAGCCTCCGCCTGCGCACACGCGGGCTCATCGCTGCTGTGGATAGCTTGATCGCGGTGGCTGAAGACACAAAGGCGCCCCCGCCGGCTCGAGCGACTGCCGGCACAGCGCTGTTGCGGGCGAATGGGTTGCTGCTCACCGACAAGGCCACCAAAGCAGGCGGTAAGACGCCTGCCGAGATGAGCCCCGACGACTTGGCAAAAGCTCTCGACAAGCTGAAGCGAGAACTCGCGGATCGGCACGAAGGTGAGACGGATCGCGGCGACGACGGTGACGGCGGCGTTTTGCGGGATCTCGCGGGGCGGCGATCCGGAGACGATGCCGACGGCGTTTTCGACTGACGTCACGCCCAGCGCTGCGAAGCCAAGTTCCACAAATGGCGCCACATCGGCACGGCCTCGCATCGAGCATGCTTGAAAAACAGCAGCCGTCGAACTTCCGAAGCGCGTAGCTCGCATTCGAGTTCACGACCGGTTAGGCCCGAATCGGCAGGCATTCTGCTTGTTTGGGGCAGCGCTGCGTTCTGGTCATCCCGGACCAGATAGAAGCGATCGCCCATGCCGATGTACAAGACCAGGGCGCCGGCGGCGATTAAGACCATTCGCAGCCTCATTTGGGTTTTCTTGATATCAGGTTCACCACTTCCCGCAGGTCCTCCGGCTGGTGCTTGGCATACACGCGTTCAGTCATCAACGGCGAATTGCCGAGTATTTTTGCGATTTTGAATACAGGTGCACCCCGCCGCGCCATGATGGTCGCCGCCGTGTGCCGAAAAACGTTCGCTGATATCCCAGTGGCCTGCGGTTTCTGATGGCCTTTCGCTTTTTTGCTTTCATCCGCCAGTCCGGCTGCTATCGCGACGTGTTGAAGCGCGGCCCACACGTCGCCTTGATTGTCGAGCACAAACTCGCTGATACGCTCCGCATAAGCCCTCTTAAGTACCGGTAGCAAGGCGTCGGAGATCGGGACCGTGGCTCGCCGCTTCTTGGTCTTGCGCCGACCCGGCACGTCAAGCTCAATAACGCCAATTTCGAAATCGACCCGATCCCAGGTAAGATCAAGCAATGCCTGTTGTCTGGCGGCTGTTTCCAGGGCGAGCGCGATAAAGCGCTCAACGCGGGAGAGCCGGCGCGAAGTGCGCCCGCCCTGCTGTTTTCGCTGCGCCCTGGCGGCCGCTTTGAGCCTTTCAATTTCGTCGTCTCGCAGCCAGCGCTGGCGCGGCTGTCCGTGTTCGGGCAGTTCCAATTTCCGCACGTACTTCGGCGGCACGAATCCCCGATCGGCGCAAAACCGCAGGGCGGCCAATATGTAAACCAGCTCACGCAAGACGGTCGGCGGTTTCACCTTCCGGCCTAGCCGGCCGCTGGTCCGCTTGGCGACGTATCCATCGATAGCATCTTGGTTCAGATCGGACGCAGGCAGCGAGCCGAAATACGGCTTCAACTGTTTCCAGGCGAGGTACGCGGACTCCGGCGAAACCAATCTAACGGCGACGTGCTTCTCGCAGTAGATCGTCCAAATCTTCGATAGACTAGGAACTGCTACCGGCCCGCCCTCCAAGAGGAACGCGCCCAACACTTTTCTAGCCCGGTCGACATCGTACTCATGTGTGGTCACACGTTTGCCGACGCGATTTTCAGTCCAATGCACGTACCAGATCCCGTTATCGGCGCGTTTTAGGTAGGGGGTCGACTTCGCCACGAGTGAAACCAGCCATTACAGACTGTGTGATATTGCCAGAACATAAAGGATCATTCAATGTATTCTCGCGATGAGTTACGTATAGTAAAGAATGACGTGCGACGTCGTTTGACAAAATTGACCAACAATACTCCAACTAGACAGTTGACTTACTGAGCGAATACGGTAGTGTTTCCTCACGGCCTGAAACGCCGCTTTAACAAGCTATCTCCACAAGATAGTCCATTAGTCCGAGGGCTGCGCGCGAATGTCCAGGCGCGAGCTAAAGGCGCGCAGGGCCGAGCTTGTCGGTCGTTTCACCCTCGGACGCTGGACGCTGAGAACGCCGCCTGAAACGCGGCAGAGGGACAAGCAAATGGCTACGTTTGAATTCAAGAACTCCGAGGCAAAGGCTTTTTGGGTTGCCAGCTCGAACCTGCGGAAGGCAGTTAGAGAAGGAAGTGACGACATCGACGTGCTTGCGAAGCTTCTCGAGGGCCACGCCAACTACGGACTTCAGCCCGGAATTAGGGCTCGTGCCGAGGCGCTTCTCTGGGAAAGAAGACGCGCTGCCAAGGCGGGCTAACGATCTACGACGGAGAAGACGAAGGGGCGCCCGGAGCGCCCCTTTTTCGTGTCTGGGGGCAGTTTTCGGCTGATTTTGGCGCTTTGCTACCAATCCGCTACCAAGCGCCACTCCTAAGTGCCTGAAAACGCTGCTCGGCGAACTGTGTACGTAACACTGGGGGCGCGGTTTTTCGCTGGTTTGCAGCCCGTCGTCGTATCGCGGCGTGCACCCTTTCGCAGCTCGTCTATGCGGCGCCGGCCAGCTTGGCGCGCGCTGAACGGAAGGGGCGCGCCTTCGGTCATCGACACCGGACCGGTCGCGCTGCGCCAGACGCACCGTGCCAACGCCGCCAGCCGTGCCGCCGGTCGCCGCCCGCGCCCAGGCCAGCCTTGCCCCTGGGTGACGAATGCACCCCCGCCAATACCAACTTGCCGCTCTGAAAACGCGCATCGGACAATGCTAGGAATTTGCCGGAGCGTGGAACTTTTCGACCCGCCCGCTGGCATAGGCAAGGTCATCAAATCGCTGGCTTCGTGCATCGTTCTTTGCTAAGTTAAATCACCGGAAAAACTGCGGATCTCGGGTAGCCGCTCCACCGTCGAGCAACCTCGCTCGGCATGTTCAACGAACCTCACAACATCGCGCAGAATTGCGCCGAAGGTTCATTGAAATTGGAGTATCCGGTGGTCCCCACTGAACAGAACGAAATCGACCGTCTCGTGGCATCTGCTCGGCAGCGTCTTGATCGGGCTGTTGGCTATCTGCGACGTGTCAATGAGCCCGGGCGCGCAGTCTTACACGCCATGTGTGGCGCCGAAGAGATTCTGAAGGCAGCCTGTGAGATCGAGGATATCGCTGGCACGTTTCCCGAATTGGCTGCTGCCGCTTCGCGGTTGGTGGCCGATGCCTGTCCGATAGTTGCCGCAGAACCTGGAGCGCCGTCGGCAGAGCAAGTTTACTTTGGATTTGGGCGGGTCAGCGAGTTGCTGGTATCAGAAGCGCCGGCCTCACGAATCTGGCTGATCAATAATGCCGGCATCTTCGTTGCCGAATTGACAATCGCCATTCATCGGCAACAACTGCGCCGAAACGGCCAGGCGCTCTTCGAAGATGTCGCTGCGCGCATCGATGCGACTTCCGCGTCCCGCAGCGCTGCCTTGCACTAGGAGCCCGACAATGCCGACCATAAAATCGAGCCCATATTTTAATTCGCCCGCCTTCGCCCAGGCCGCCAGCAACCTATCGGCGCTGTTCGAACCGCCAAGCGGCGCAGACGCCGCGGGCTGGGCCAATGCCGATGCGAAACGCGAGGAAGCGTCTCGCCTGAAGCAGCAGTTCGAATACCGAAACGACCCGAATTTCGACCAGCAGACGTTCGATCGCGGGAACATCGCTATCGGGAACTACTCGCCGTTGCAGTCCTACTACGCGCAGGATCAGAACGACGCCACGAAGCGACGAGGCGACGACATCACGGCGGCGACGTCGCGATCGAACAACGCCGCCGACAACGTGCGCGCGATCGAAGATAGGCAGATGCAAGAAGCCGCCGCGATGCAGCGTCTTGGTGTGACCGATGCGACCTCGCGCTCGAACAACGCTGCCGACAATGAGCGAGCTTTGGAAGTCGGCAAGATCGGCAGTCTCGCTGACCTCTACAAGCCGATCGGCGAGGGCGAACTTCGCCCCGAAATGCCACCGCAAATCGCCAGCCGCTTCGGCGTCGAAGGGGGATTGCCGGCCGTTCAGGGCAACCCAAAGCCGCGCTCGGAAACCGAAGTGCAGGGCGACTTGGTGCAGCAAATGCGCGACGCCGGGCTCATCGATGACGGCATGGTCGTCGATCGTTACGTCGGCGACAAGACGCCTGTCGAAGCCGTCGGTACTGACGGAAAGCCGCGGTTCATGTCACCGGGCGCCGCCGTGCGGACCGGTGCGCAGCCTTACGCAAAACCGGATGATACAAAATTCGACAACTACCTGGCAGTCGGTCCGGACGGCCAGGAAAAGCGTTTCCTCGGCTACGTCGGAGCGAATAACCAGATTTTCGACA
Source organism: Mesorhizobium sp. WSM4817 (assembly GCF_055811135.1). Taxonomy (NCBI): domain Bacteria; kingdom Pseudomonadati; phylum Pseudomonadota; class Alphaproteobacteria; order Hyphomicrobiales; family Phyllobacteriaceae; genus Mesorhizobium; species Mesorhizobium sp. WSM4817. The sequence continues at coordinate 513,220 of NZ_JBVVQQ010000001.1, forward strand.
GCGCGACGCACCAGCCCGTCGCCAACGTTCTTCGTAAAGAAGGCACTGGCGGCGGCATGTCGTTCGAGACGGACGGTCAGGGCGGCATTAAGCTTTCGACCGGCAACGCGGCCGGCAATACCACCGCACGCACCACTGATCTCCAACGGCAGGAAGCGGAGGCCGGTCGCGCCGTTTCAGAACTCACCAGCTTGTTCGGCGCGCTGCGGACCGACGACGTAGGCGTCGCTGGCAACCTTAATTCCGTTCTAACCAACTACGGCGCGCAGCTTATTCCGAGCCTCGCACGGCCCGACGTGATCGGCACCAGGGCGCAGCTCGATGCGACCACGCTTGGCATCGCTCGGTCACTGGTCGGTGACGAACGGCTGTCGGACGGTGACCGACGGGCCGCGGAGGCGGTCATGGTCGATGGTGGCCTTGGTGAAAGCCTTCCCGGCGCCCGCGCCAAGCTCGCCAGCCTGATCGTGCTGTCGGCATACCGGCAGAAGTACGCCAACACCGTTCGAACCGGCGGCGAGCGTCTCCCCGCGCTCAACGCCGGCATGTTGGGAAAACTGGTAGACGAACGCGCCATTTCGCCCGACGTCGCGCAGACGTATTCGCAGAACGTGCTTTCCCGTGCCTCTCAGTCACCGGGTGGCCCGATCCCCGGCGTCAACCTTGGCGAGGATATCAACGCGGTTCGCGACGAGTTTTCGCCCCCGCCTACAAGTTCGGCCGCACCCCGTCGGCTTCGCTTTGATGAGAATGGAGATCCGCTATGAAAGAGGCCGAACTCTTCGACGGAACCGTTCTGGAGTTTCCAGACACCACTTCGGACGATGTGGTGCAGCGCGTCGCCAAACAGCAAACGTTGTCGCGTCGGGGCGCCACGTCCGGCAGCCCGTCGCCGGCCCCAAATGCCAGCGCTGCGCCGTCGGCCCCGCTTGTGCAGGAAGACGCCCGAGATCCCCGCGGCGTGCCTGGCGGGACGCCCGCCCCGGCCGCGCCCGTCGACACCATCGGCGACAAGGCGATGCGAACGTCAGCCGGTGTCTTGGGCGCGCCCGTCGATCTCGTGAACGCGATTATGGGGAAGGTCGGCCTCCCGTCCAGCGAGGCGCCGTTGCTCGGGTCCAACCAGATCGAAGGCATGATGAAATCGGCGTCCGGTACGCGCGAAAGTCGCGACATCGCCGCCACTTCGCCCGGCGTCTCGCAAGAAGGCGGCGCGCCACTTTCGCAGCGTGTCTATTCCTCGTTTCTCAACACGCCGAAAGCCCGCGAAGCGTATCTGAGCGAAAGCTACGGCCGGGAGGGCGAAGGCTGGTACAAGCTCGCCGACCAGTTCGGCAATCCGACCGACCGCTACGTGACGCGTGGTGCCGACGGCTCCGAAAAGCTGTTCAATCCTCCCGGCATCGATATGGGCGACGTCGCCGGCATGGCTGGCGGCGTTCCGGACCTTATCGGCGCCATCATGGGCGGCGCAGCCAGCGTTCCCGCATATGTCGGTGGTCCCCTAGTCGGCATCCCAGCATCGGCGGCATTGTCGTCGGCTGGCGCGCAGCTGGTAGGGGAACCGGTCGGGCGGCTTTTTCCCGAGAACAGGGAAGCAGAACCCAGCATCGCGTCGGACGTTCTGCCGCGGGCAGGCGGTGAAGCCATGCGGGATGCGATCATCTCCGCCGCAGTGGGCGGCGCCGGCAAGGTCGCCAGTTCCGCGGTAAACAAGGTCAGCGCGCCGTTCGCGGCCAGTGCGTCCGATCCATTGGCGACCGAATATCGTGCTGCCGCAGATCGCCTGAAACAGAAGGGTTATGACATCAAGCCGATGCCGTCAGAGGGCGGCGCGGGCGGCTTTGTGCCGCGCGTGGAAGGTTTCCTCGAGAAGCTGCCCGGCTCTTCGGAGAAGATGCGTCAATACCGCCAAAGCGGTGACGACGCGGTTGCCCGATATCAAGGCGATCTAGCCGCCGGCGCCAACCCGAACGAAATCGGCCGCGAGGTCATTTCGGAACTCGGCACGCAGCGGAAGAACCTGATCATTGATCGCGAGGAAGCCCTTCGCCGCGCCGACGAGGGCATCGCAGCGAACGAACAGAGCCTCACATCTCGCCAAGGCCCGGCGATGAGCGCGGAAGCAGCCGGCCAGCAGACACGCGGAGGCCTTGAACGGGCGCGCGGCGAGTTTCGCGGCGAAGCAAAACGCCTGTACGATATTGCTCGAGCAGCGCCCGGCGGCCGTGACGCCATCGTCGACATGACGCCGGTCCGCGCCCAGGTCAAGAAGATCCGGGCTGCGTTGCCGCCTGGCGCGTCGCGGTCGGAAAATCGAGCAACGGGGTTGCTCGATGAGCACGGAACACCGATGACACGCCAGGTCGAAGTCGGGGGAGGCCCGAGTTCGGAGTTCACGCCCCAAGGGTTGAGCCGGATGCTTGGCGGAGTGGACGACATCGCACAAACGATGACGCTCGATCAGGCGCGCCAGATGCGAACGCTGGTAGGAGATGCGATCGACGACAAGAACATCATGCCCGGCGTTCCGGAGCGCTATCTCGTCGAGCTACGGCAGTCGCTTTCGAGCGCGATCGACGGCAGCGTTGACAACGTTGCGGACCCGACGCTGAAGAACGCTCTTTCAGCTGCAAATCGCCACTACGCTGAGAACGTCGACCGTTTCTCCCGCAAGGGCGTCGCCGAAGTCTATCGCGGCCCGACCAGCCCCGGCTACGTAGAAGACAATGGCCTTGTGGCCCGGCTCTTCTCCGGCCGCGGCAAGCCCGGCGTCGTTCGCGAAACCCGCGATCTGATGGGCGCTGACAGCCCGGAATGGGCCGCCACACGTCGCAGCGCTGTCGAGCAGATCCTTGACGCCGGCCGCGACCAGACGCGCCAGGGCCGCCGGCTCGTCAATGTCGATGGGCTCGTCGCGAAGCTCAACGGCCTAGACAACGAAACAGTGCAGGAACTCTTTGGCGTTGCCGACGCGCAGCAGCTTCGAAACCTCGCTTCCGACATCTCGAACCGGTCGAAATATCTCGACGCGGACGCGATGTCGCAAAACGGTTCATCGAACATCCTTCTTCAACTCCAGGCCGCGGCAAAAGCCGACGACCAGATCGCTCGCGACTATCGTGTAGGCGTCATCGCGCCGTTTCTGCGCGGGGAGAACGGCTTGGCGGCTAAGATGCGGCCGGAAGAGCTGGTGCCGTGGCTGTATCGCCGCGCGGCACCACACGAAGCCAGGGCGGTCATGTCGAAACTGCCGGAGCCCATGCGCAAGGAAGTCGAGCGCGGCGCCATCGCCGACATCATCGAGGGCGCAATTTCGAAAGGCAACGGCGATATCGGCAGCGTGCGTCGCCTCGTGTCCGGAGAAGCCAATCCGGCCGACAGCCAAAGCATAGCTGCAATTCTCGGCGCCGGCAGGGACTCGGTGGGCCGCGAGCAGGCCGACCGCATCAACGCGCTCGTGTCGCCTGAGAACCGCCAGGCCCTTCGCGATCTCGCGCTGATCACCGCCAAGCGCCAGGAGCGCGATGCTACGACGTCGGCGATCGGCGGCCTCGCAGCGGGCGCCGCGATCACCGGCATTCTATCGCGGCCGGCGACTGCCATGCAGGCCGCCGTCATCTCGCGCGGGCTGGCGCAACTCGTCACATCGCCAGCGTTCCGGAAATGGGTGACGAACACCAAGCAGGCGCATGTCGGGCCGCTCGGCGAAGCGCAAGCCATCGCGCTGACGCCGGCAACGGTTCACACGATCACCGGCGCACTCGGCGAAAACAACGACGTTCAAACGGCGCTCGACTGGCTGAACGAAGGACTTTCCCAGCTCGACGAGGCTGGAAAACGCGTCGTTCGCCCGCCGAAGGGCACGGGCTCGTGGGAAGACTACTTCAACAATCACGAACTGATGGACGCTATCGACCGCGGCAGGTGATTCTTGACGAATGCCAAGCTCGCGCCATCATGGGAGGGCAGCCAATCATCCCAGCAAGCGCGCCGGACCTCTAGCCGGTGCGCATGGCAATCTGAAAAGGCATGTTCGACATGAAATCTGGACTACTTGAAGAAGTTCCTTGGTCAAATGACTCCATCACGGTTTACGACAAAGAGAATTTCACCATCTACATGCGGATCCTCGACTTCTGCGCCGACGAAGCCAGCATAGAAGAGATGGCCGAGCGCATTCTCGGGATCGACCCGGCTCTTGAACCGGTGCGCGCACGCAACGCTGTTCGCAGCCATATCGACCGGGCGAACTGGATGGTGACGACAGGATCCAAGTACCTGTTCGCCGACTGAGATATCCCTCATCGAAGCTTGGGCGAACCGGATTTCTGTGCTAGGCTCCCTAGCGTAAATATGCCGGAATACTCGCGAACCTCGGGCAGTCGCATCACCGCCTTGCTCACCCAGGGCATCGGATCAACCAGCTTCCTTTCGGATCTCACCTTCAGTTGAGAAAATGCCGTCCCAAGTTGGACGCATTCGACGGGAAGCCGCGTTGCAAAGTGATGCATCATGCCTTCTCCCGTCAAACCCGACATCGACTACAGCTACACTGGGTTTCAACAGGAAGCTCAGGACTTCCCGTTTCCCGGAAGCCAGCTCGATTCAGACCTGGCCGAGCTGAAGCGCGGCGTCGACGACACGATCGACGCGTTGGCCGACGTGCGGCGATCGGACGGCGCGCTGCAGAACGGCATAGTTACGGCCGATTCTCTCAGCCCGCAGATGAAACTGCTGGTCGGCGCCGATGAAGGCACCTTAGCGGACATCGAAGCCGTTGCGGACAACATAGCGAGCGTGAACGAGGCCGCCGCCAACATGGCGGCCATCATCGCAGCGCCCGGCGCTGCCACGGCTGCGGCTGGATCGGCCGGCGAGGCGTTCGGCTACAGGAACCAAGTCGCCGCAATCGCCGATGAGTTCGGCGACCTTGATGCGGCGATGGACGACATCGATGCGGCGGTTACGGCGACGGGTGAGGATCGAGACGCTACCGGCGTTGATGCAGCAGCGGCAGCGGCGTCCGCTGCCTTGGCGCAAGCTGCAATCGGTGGCGTTATCCATGACACCACGGCAGCAGGCATTGCCGCGACGACGAACGGGCAGTTCTTTATCGTAAAGGGTGACGGCACGACGACCTATGCCCTGATGTACAAAAACGTCGCCACCGTCGCGACACTCGTGGCCAGCTATCCGAGCAAGACATCGCTTGACGCCCTGGTGACCAACCAGACGATCGGCCGCGCTGTGGCGCCCGTCACCGGCTCGACGCTGGCGGCGCAGTCCTACGTGTGGGCCACACCAATCGCGGACGACGGGGTACTGGTCAGCATCTCGGCATTCGTCATGGCTGCCGGAGAAGTCCTTCTTCGCCGCTATTCAAAGACTGGCGACAACTTCGCTCAAATCGAAGAGCAACTGATCATCACGTTTGCAACTGCCGGCCTGCACACGCTGACATCTGCCGACTTCGGCTTGTTCCGGGTGCGCGCCGGGGATCGTGTCGGGTTTTACCAGTCAGGTGTCCTGGCTTGGACGCTGGCGACATCGGACAGCGGCGGCGTTTACAGCACGGGGACCAGCACGCCGGTTTTCACCGACGCGACAATCGCGACCAATATTCGTCCAGAATTAGGGCTGACGTTCTCCGTGGGCGACGTCCCTGATGCGCAAGCCAAGCAGCAAATAACTGACGAAGGCAGCACATACGACGGCATTCAAACCATCGGCAGACCCGTTGATCCGATTGCCGGCACGGCCATAGCTACGCACACGTACATTTTCGGGTTGCCGGTTCTGCATGATGGTGTTGTCTCACGGTTCCGTGCCTACGCTCCCGCGATCACGACCGCCTATATTAAACGCTTCTCGAAATCAGGAGACACATGGTCCCAGATCGGTAGTGATTATCCCGTGGCGCTTGCGGCCGGGGTGAACGATATCGGATCTGACGATCTGTCGTATATACCGATACTGGCTGGCGAATATCTTGGCCTCTATGCTGGCGCCAACCTACACGCCTCAAACGCCTTGCCAGCCGATAGCCAGAGCTGGTTTTCAGCCGCAGGCAACGTTGCCACGGTCACGTCGACATTGCGCCAGCTGACCCGGCTTCAGTGGGGCTTCGAGGTCGAGCAGGGACGCGTTCCTGATTTGGAAAAGCGAGTCTTTGACCTCGAAAATCTCGGTTCCGGCGGTCGATACGCTGACTATGTTTCCGACGCCGAGATGACTTCTAGCGGTTTGACCATTTCCGGCACGTTCCGCTTCGACCGAAACGGTTCTGCGTCGAACCTATCCGACAGCCGCACGCTGGCGGCAACGACGGGCAGCAACTCGCGCTACGACACATGGTATTACGATGCGCTGACCGGCGCGTTCGGTGTCGCGCAAGGAACTGAGAGGGCCACTGACCCGACCGCGTTCATGCCTGTGCTCGCTTCTTCGAACTATCTCCCGTTATTCTCAATGCGGATCAAGAACGGTGCTGTCACGAATGTTCCGCTGTGGAATGTCTACAATGGCGAGGTTCGGTCAATCGCCCAACAGATCGAGGAGGAACGTAGGCGTTCACTTCGCTTACTGCCGAAGACCATCGCCAAGATACGGCGCAAAGCGCCCCTGCACATTCTCGGCATGGGGACCAGCATCACGGCCGTCGCCAGTGGTGGCGGCAGCTTGACCGCACCGAATGGCGTCACCAGGGACAATGTGAAAGGAACTGTTGCGCCATATAACTATCTGCGCGCCAAGTATGGCGCAGATGTCGTTGATCCCATACCGACGTACACTTCGGTTCAATTGGGGCGAGCCGACGATGGTGCTGGCGCGATACATACGCGGGTCGGCTTCAATTGGGAGATTGTGGCTGGTCTTGAGGCAGCCGGCTATGTCTTGGGGACCGATTTGTTCTACGACAATTTCGGCGCTCCGGGTGGAGGAACTTCGACGGTTCCGCTTTCCGGCTCAACCCCTACTGCCTATCTCAACGCGGCCGTTGCTCTTGGTGCTGATCTCGTCATGATGGAGTGGGGAATGAATGAGATCAACCAGTCCTACACGGAGGGCAATCTCATCATCATTGCCAACCAATTTAAGGCAGCCGGGACGGAGGTGCTGTTCGTGGATTGCCCGCGTCGATATGGTTCTGCGGCAGATTGGGAATACACAAATCGCGCAATAAAGCGTGCAGCCGAGTTTACCGATTGCGCTCATTTTTCGATGCTGCCGCTTTATGACAGCCGGTACATTTCGAGCTTGGGGATTACCCTTGAAGACGTCTGCGCTGCGGATCAGTTGGCGCATCCCGGTCTTTTGGAGTTCGCCGCTATAGGGCGGGAGATGAAGAAGCTTCTGCTGGGGTGACGCCGGGCGGCGTAACCATCGATCCCCGCATCTCTTGCCTCCCGATGCGCGGCTAAGCCGATGCCCAGACGAGGCTACTCCTCGTCACTGAAACCCAGCAGCGACGCATGGCGTATGTGGCTGTGGTCGCCGCGGAGATGCTTGACGCGCAGCTTTACGCCAGGCTTGACCCACTGTGTCGCCGGCCGTTTCTTCATAGCCTCTGGCGGCGGCCCGGCGTGCTCTCGGACCCGCTTCAACAGCCGCTCCTTCACGTCGCGGCCCAGGGTGATGAAGGCCGAACCGACATATTTCCCGGTGCCAGGCTCTGCCAGTAGCGCGAATGCCGCCTTGCCCGGCTCGCGTTCGACGCCAATCAGTTCGAACTCGTCGACCGTGAAGCTATTTGTCTTCAGCCAATTCGAGGTCGGGCCGCGCTCGCGATACTTGCTGTCGCGGCGCTTCGACACCATTGTCCCATCTGGTGGCTAGGGGAACGGATCATGATCATTTACTAAATTAGCAATTCTGCATGAAACGGCTTATTATTCGTCCCAGCCGACGGACACGCCCACCCCCCGCCGGTTAGGCCCAGCGGCCACTACCCAAACCCCAAACTGACTGCTGGGCCGCCCCATCTCAGCGAGAAAGCATGGACGGCCAAGATAACATCTGCAACGCAAGGGCCGCCCTCAGCCGATTCGTTTAGCCGGTATCAATCGATTTTATCCGACGTGTCACATCCGCGTGATCTAGCGGCGTCTAATGAAACCGGCTAAGGGGGAGCGGGGTTTGGGGGACTTTTCGTGAATAGCCAAAAAGATGCAGAGCGTATCCGTGCCGAAATGTCGATCGCACAGGCGATTTACGATGCCATTTGCGAGATGAACGGATCTTCGTACAGGCAAGACAAAGCACCTTTACGGTGGGACACTTCGTCAGGCCAACCGTTGAGCCTGATGAGTATTGACGGCTTTTTCGAATTGCGGGAACTCGCCAGGCGCATAGCGTCGAAGATCGACACGCCTGCGCTGATCAGTCTCCAAAGCCACGCCTCGCAGTCGTCAAAAAAGATTGGCTTCCACTAGGTAGATTTGCCTCGGAGCAAAGAACGCATTGTTCCCGAGGGGGAGCGGGGGACTTGGACAAATCTCGATATAACAATCGGTCTGGCCAGTGGCGGAAGCGCGCCGGCTTAAGGCGATATCGTGCGCGTCGGCTCTCGGGCGTGCCGATGCGGCTGGTGTATGTGACCATCGCGGCAGTGGCCGCACTGGCGACACAGTACTTCCTGCAGCGCACCGACGGTTTCCAAGAAGCCGTGTCGAAACTGGTTGGCCCGGCTCCCGCTCCCATAGCGGGCGTTGCTTCCGTAATCGACGGCGACACGATCGAAATCCACGGCCAGCGGATCCGTTTCAGTGGAATCGACGCCCCGGAGGCTGCGCAACAGTGCGATGACGCCAAGGGCTTCCGCTACCAGTGCGGTGCGAAGTCCGCCGCCGCCCTTGACGGCTTCCTGGCGGCCTCGAGGCCGGTCCGGTGCACTTTCGTCGCTTGGGACCGCTACGACCGCTTTGTTGCCGACTGCTCGCGGGCTGACGGCGCCAGTGTGGCTGGCTGGATGGTCGAGCACGGCCAGGCGCTCGACTGGCCCCGTTACAGCCAAGGCGGCTATGCAGGGCAGCAGGCGAAGGCCAAGGCGGCGAAGGTCGGTCTTTGGGCTGGCGAGTTCGAGGCGCCATGGGATTGGCGAACTGCGCAAGCGGACCACGCCCGACCGGCCCTCAGCCAGCCTCTCGGCATCATCAGCCGGCAGGTGGCGCAAAGCTACTCGTGCCAGCCGCGGCGGACTTGCTCGCGAATCAGCTCATGCGATGAAGCGCAGTGGTATCTCAGCAATTGCCCGTGGGGCGGTAAGCTGGATCGCGATGGCGACGGCGTGGCCTGCGAGACACTCTGTTAAAATAGCAACGGACGCGAGCGTTCACGGCCGGGTGATTTGGGGCTTGGGAGATGATCGACCGCACATTTTCTGCATGGCTGGAGTGGCCGCTGTGGGCGAGGTTGGCGTCTGCTGCAGCTCTGGTCGTAGCTCTCGACGCACTGCGCATGGCGTGGCCGGAGCGCAATTTCGTCTCGGCGTTCTTCCAATCATACCTAGCAATTGTTCTGTACTATGCGGGGTTCCTGGCAGCTACGGGAGCCGGCATCTGGAGTGGCGTGAGGGCAGCGGAGCGCAGTGGCCGCAATTGGCTCGGCTGGTGTGTAGGACTGCTATGCGCAGTGGCTGTATACGCGTTCTTCGAGAGTGTCATCGACGAGATGCCCGGCGTCAAATGGCGCGTTGAGGCGATGCGCGATTCGGATTGCCATACAGATTGGGACGGGCGAACGAACCCTGTTGTTTGCGACTAGCCAAGGTGGGGAACTCGTATCCGGTCAGGACCGAAAACGTGGGCGCCACGTCGGCAACATCGGGATCAAGCAGAGTTGGCGCATGGTCACTTTTCTATCGGGCCGCAGGATTGCACCAGCATGCTGACACAAAAATTGAGGCGCAGAAGACGGTCTGGGTCTAAAAACTGTTGACTCTCCGGCATAAATATCTAGTGCAGGTTGTAGATCGATTTTCACAAAGAAAAGTCTTGACTCGTGTGTTACGATTGCGAATCAGACACTAGGAGGGATTGATGCAAGAAATCCTGATCGGCGCAGCGGTGCTGGCGGCCGGGTCGCTCCTGTTTGCGTCCGCTACCCTGTTTCGCGCTGCCGTGATACATCTAACCGCGCGATCGGACGTAATCCGCGATGCGGAAGCTCACTCGCCCAGGTCACCGGGGCGCGTGATAAAAGGCGAGGTTGAGACCTACAAGTCGAACAATCGACGCGACGCATCAATCGCGGCTGGGATGGCTCGTGATCGACGCGCCAATCGTATTGTGCTGCAGGGGCGCGTGTCAGACGAGGTTCTTGAGACACTAGTCTAGCCGGGGGGCAGGTGGGGGTACATTTCGGTTGGATCCCGAATGTCGCGGGAAAGCTTTCGTTCACCCTGAGCGGGACGTCAGCGTACCCACGACAATTCCATCACTCCACAAACATCGGGTCGGGCGGGCGCCATTTTGTTGGGTTTCAGCACCGCAATCTCTCGGATACGACGATTCCTTTCCTGACGGACTGGCCACTCCTCCGGAGTTTGGTCGACAGTTGGGTTTTCAACAAAGACGGAAACTTTGTCTTTCTCTGCCTATTTAAGGTCGCTGACGATCGCGAGTCGGCAAAGGGGCGAATCTACGCGTTCGAACTAAAGGTTTGGCGCGACGTCCGCGGAACCTTCGACCAGCCGTTGTATGAGCTTCCAGCTTCGTGGGACGACCTAACGGTGCTGCATGATCAGTTCAGCGATGCGAGTCTAGGTAAGGCTGGCTACAGCGCCCGCTTCACCATCAATAGGAATGGCGTTACCGAGATCAGCACGCTTTCGATGGCTCCTGACGCACGGCAGGAAGTCGAGTTGGACCGACTTGAGCATGCGTTCGCCGCTCAATCGTACTTTTGTCTGCGGGACCTTCTCCACACCCATCGGTTTCACTCACCCTCGTCGGACACGATCATCGATGTCTACGATGACATTGATAGCCTTAAACGCCAGGTGAATTTTGACTTGATGCGGAGAGCCCTCTCTGCACGTCGCGTGCAGACCGTGGAAGCCCAACATCGCGCAATAGGGATAATCGCGTACTTGCGGGCATTTCGTACGAACGTAATGACCTCGGAGGACCGAGAGCAGATCAGTTTCTCGTTGGATGAAACGGTGACTGCAGTAAACGCCTCTATCCCGCTGATCGCGGCTAAAGAGTTCCACTCTCCCAAAAACGCTCTTGACCGTTTTAGACTGAAGGCTATCGCAGGCATTTCCATTCTATTCGGCTACGCGGCCTTGATAAAAGACAGCACGGTACTCGTTCCGCCGCAGCTGTCTTGGATCCGCACGCTCTTTGCATTCGTTCAGGAGAGGATCGGAATAGCTTTCCTCGGGACCGTGTTTCTTGTCTGGTTTCTTCAGGTCCTCCTGTCGCTGAGGCACAGTCAGCGTGACGACATTGTGCGAAATACGTCGCGCGTAGCACTCGCATTTCGAGTTCGAAGATTCGCTGTGTTCGAAATATCTCTAGCGTTCGGCATGCTGATCGGCGCGCTGCTATTGATCGCGTGGATTTTCGAAGCGCTGCTCTCCGGGCCCATCCCGCAGCGGTGACAGGCTGGATCGGCAGGAATGTGCTGCCCCCGTGCTGCCCGCGAAAACGAAAAGGCCGGACTAATGTCCGGCCTTTTCTCGTAAACGCTTGATTTCCCGTGGAAACTGGAGCGGGTGAAGCGATTCGAACGCTCGACCCCAACCTTGGCAAGTGTGGGCCGCAAGAACTTAATGCTTGCGATCTTATCGGCGTGACAGTGACGTCCGAACAGGACCGATAGATGGGCGTTGGCAGCGCAAAAATGTCATTGTGTGGGAATGCTGTGTGGGATGACACCGCAAGATCACTAAATCACCACATAAGCGTTTGATTTTATTGGCGCACCCGACAGGATTCGAACCTGTGACCTCTGCCTTCGGAGGGCAGCGCTCTATCCAGCTGAGCTACGGGTGCTTTCAGGATCGACGATCCGGAAAACGAACCAGCCGGGTAACCGGCCAGCCACGGCTTCTTAGCGGAAGCCGGCGCGGGCTTCAACGGGCAAGTGTGCGGCGGCAAGGCTGCGGACTCGGAATAACGCATTTTTGGGATTGCTCATTCCACGGAGCCCCACGATCTGGGCCCCCCCATGGCCCTCGAATGGGCGAAAAGCAAGCCGGAAGCCCGGCAAACCTACGATTTATCGGACCAATGAAGAATGGCGCCGAAGCCTGAAATGAAAAACCCGCCTCGGCGGGCGGGCGCAAATCAGCACAGTGAATAAATTCCTAGCATAGTTGCCGTCACCTGTCAAGTTGAACCTGACACCGATCACCAGTTCGCCCCCCCGCCCCCGCCGAACGTAACGCCTCACTGCTCCCCGGCATACAGCAACCTTGTCGTCGTGTTCGATGCCGGCGACAGGTTGCGCTGGATCAGCGCTTCGACGTGGTCGTTGCGCTGGCGCGCGCTGTCGGCGCCCATCACCACGAGGATCAGCCGGCGGCCGTCGGCGTCGTAGGAGGTGACGATGTTGAAGCCTGAGGCTCTGATATAGCCTGTTTTGATGCCGTTGACGCCGCGGACGCGGCCGAGCATGTCGTTGTGGCCGCGCACCAGCCTGCCGCGGAACATGAAGTCGCTTTCGGAGAAATAGTGGAAATGCTGCGGGAAGCGGGCGCGCAGCGCCGTGCCGAGCACCGCCATGTCGCGCGCCGTCGTCAGCTGGCCGGCGTCCGGCAGGCCCGACGCGTTGCGGAAGACGGTGCTGCGCATGCCGATCTGGCGCGCTTTGGCCGTCATCATCGCGGCAAACGCCGCTTCGCTGCCGCCGAGATATTCGGCGACGGCGACCGCCACGTCATTGGCCGATTTGACGGTGATCGCCCGGATCGCCGAATCGACGTCGATCGCCTCGCCGCGCCTAAACCGCAGCTTGGTCGGCGGCTGCCTGGCGGCGTTGGCCGACACCGGGATCAGCGTCGTCTTGCTGACGCGGCCCTGCTCGAGCGCCTCGAACAGCAGGTAGAGTGTCATCATCTTGGTCAGCGATGCCGGATAGCGCGGCGCCGTCGAATTGGCCTCGAACAGCGTCTTGCCCCTGCCATCGATCACCATAGCCGCATATTTCTGCGCCGGCGCCGGCACCGCCAGCATGGTCTCCGTCGGCGTCGTCGCGCAGCCGGCGACGAGCAGCAGCAGCGCAAACGCCGCGACAAATTTTTTGATGAGCGGGAAGAGGCGCGGTTGGGACATTCTGAAGGTAAGCTGTTGCTGAGACGAGTGGGAAACTAGCCTAACCCAATGGTGCCGTCCATTTGGTTAATGCCGGTGTTCACGGCAATCGCTTCGGGTTTGAAATCACCCTGCTCCTGGCGTTGGCGCCGCCCCTCACCTCCTGCCGGCATCCTCTCCCCGTATAGTGACGGGGAGAGGGGCCGAGGCTTTCGCCTACCACAAGGGGGAGGGAACGCTGCCGCGCGCCTTTACTTTCCCTTTGGCGCGCCGGAAGGCAGGCAATTTGCCGAGGTCAGCGCCAACGGAAGTCTCCCTCCCCCTTGTGGGGAGGGGTTAGGGGTGGGGGTCCATCGTAGAGCGAAAGCCTCGGGGCTAGGGGTACGTGGCCGGGCAAATGCGTCTCTGATGCGAAATGCCCATCACCCAGCTTGCGCAACCGCCACCGAGCGGGTTTGCTGGCGCCGGCAGAATCAGCAGGTGTGCCATGGATACGCTGACGATCAAGGCAAAGGGCATTTCGGTAACGGTCGATCTCACCGTCGGCCATCTCGCCGACATGACGGTCCATAGCGACGGGCGCAGGCTAAAACCGCTGCATCGCGCGCCGTGGGTCGACGAGCGGCGCGAGACGCTGCCGCCAGACCTGCCCGAGGGCACCGTTCGCCTGTCCGGCGATTTTTTATGCGCGCCGTTTTCACGCAGCGATGTCGAGGAAGCACCGCTGCATGGCTGGCCGGCCAACAGCCGCTGGGATGTCGTCGCCTCCGCGGCGACAGTCGATGGCTGGCGGGCGGTTTTCAGGCTGCAGCACAAGGTTTTGGGCGCGACGGTCGAAAAGATCCTGACCCTGCGCGACGACCATCCCTTTCTCTACCAGGAACATGTCTTTTCCGGCGGTTCCGGCGGCATTTCCGTCGCCCATCATCCGATGACGGCGATGAAGGACGGCGGCAGGCTGGCTTTCTCGCCGAAGCGGTTTGCGGCAACACCGGACGACCCGCTCGAGCCCGATCCGGCCCGCGGCCGCTTTCTTTTCTCCTATCCCGCGCGGTCCGCCGACCTGACGCGTTTTCCCGCCGCCGATGGCGGCACGCTCGACCTGACCGACTATCGCATGGACCAGAGCCGAGAGGATTTCGTCACGCTGGTCGAGGCCGACCATGGCGGGCCGGGCTGGACAGCGCTGGCGCGAAAGGCGGCAGCCGATCTCGTTGTGGTGCTGAAAAACCCGGCCGAGCTGCCGGTCACCATGCTGTGGGTCAGCAATGGCGGGCGCGACTACGCGCCTTGGAGCGGCCGCCATCGCGGTGTGCTCGGCATCGAGGACGGCCGCACCGCGCTCGGCCATGCCGCGTCGCTCGGTGACAACTGGCTGAAGCGGGAAGGGGTGGCGACCGCCTTTGAGCTTGGCGGCAACGTCTCGTTCCGCCACGTCATCGGCGCACTGCCCTTAATGGACGGCGAGCCGCCGCGCGACATCACCACCACGCAGGGGCGCATGCGCCTCATGGCGGCCGACGGTTCGACGCGGGATGTCGCTTTCGACGGCGACTTTCTGAGGATTGGCCGATCCGTGCCTGCCTGATTGGGCTGTGTCGTGGGCGGCGCTTCCGGTTGGAGTTAGCCCTCCTATTGCGAGCGTTGGCGCTGCCCCCTCACCCGGATTGCCAACCGACTTGCAAAGGGCAATTCGGGGCAATCCGACCTCTCCCCGAGGGGAGAGGAGATCGCCAGCGCCGCCGCTTCTCTCTTCTCCCCAACGGGGAGAAGGTAGCCGCGAAGCGGCCGGATGAGGGGGCAGCGGCGCCGACCTCGACAATTGGTCGATCTTCAATAATCCCGCGTTTGAAATTCCCGCCAACTATCGCCAAGATGCGATCCAAAACACTTAGGCCAGAAAGGCTCCGATGTCCGAGATTGCCCACCTCGCCGCCACCATCTTCAAGCGCGCCGGCAAGGCGCGGCGCTTTGTCGTTGCCATCGCCGGCCCTCCTGGCGCCGGCAAATCGACGCTGTCCGCCCGCCTGCATGAGCTGCTGCCGGAAGGCGCGGCCGAAATCGTGCCGATGGATGGCTTCCACTACGACGACATCGTGCTCGAGCGGCGCGGCCTGCGCGCGCGAAAAGGCGCTCCGGAGACCTTTGATTTTGCCGGCTTCGAAACTTTGCTGAAGCGCATCCGCGCTGCCGAGCCCGACATCGCCATTCCGGTGTTCGACCGCAGCATGGAGCTGTCTCGCGCGGCCGCTTCGATCATCGCCGCCGACACCAAGTTCATCCTGGTCGAAGGCAATTATCTGCTGCTTGACGAGGAACCGTGGTCGCGGCTGGCGCCGCTGTTCGATTTCTCGATCTTTGTCGATGTGCCGCGCGCCGAGCTCGAGCGCCGGCTGCTCGAGCGATGGCACGAGCATGGCCGCTCCGACGAGGACGCCCGCGCCTGGATCGCCTCCAACGACATGCCCAACATCGACCGTGTGCTTGCCCGCCGCCGCCCCGCCGATCTGGTGATCGGCGATCACGCCTGATTTGCAAGGGCCAGCCGCGCCTGGAACCTTAGGACTTTCCGGCCGTTGTGTCAGATACGGCAATGATGCTGACATGAGGAAGACTGTCCGATGGCTACTCCGATGGCAAACAAGGCAAGAAAGCCTGCGCCCGGCAAGGGCAGGGCAACTCGATCCAGGGCAACTGGATCAAGGGCAACTGAATCGAAGACCGGCGCCGGCCCGGCTGTCGCCGCCCGCTCCAAGGATGCAAAACCTGCCTTTGGCAAGGCAGCACCGAAGAAAGTGACACCGACCGCAGCCAAGACCTCGGCAAAACCAGCCAGGTCGAGGAAGTCGGCAAGCGGCGGCTCGATGGCGGACAGCGCCATGCGCACCGTCAAGACGACAGCCAATGTCGCGGCCGGCGCAGTTGTCGCCACCGCCAAGACTGCTGCGTCCCTCGCCGCTTCCGTCATGGGCAAGGGCAGCTCAAAACCCAAAACCAAGGCAAAATAGCCGCTTCCCGGCGCCTGTGACCGGTCGAGCTAGCCGCGAGCGGGGATGCTGAGTCCCCTTTGCACCGCCGGCCGGGCGAGGCCGCGCTCCAGCCATGCCGCGACATGGGAAAAATCGTCGAAGCCGACAAGTTCCCTTGCCTCGTAAAAACCGATCAGATTGCGTACCCAGCCCAGCATCGAGATATCGGCGATGGTGTAATCGTCGTCCATGATCCAGCTGCGGCCCGTCAGCCTCGTCTCGAGCACACCGATCAGCCGCCGTGATTCGTCGCGATAGCGCGCCAGCGGTCGCTTGTCGGCGATCTCGCGTCCGGCGAATTTGTGGAAAAAACCGACCTGCCCGAACATCGGCCCGATCGAGGCCATCTGGAAGAACACCCACTGGATCGTTTCGTAACGCCGCGCCGGGTCGGCCGGGATCAGCCGGCCGGTCTTGTCGGTGAGGTAGAGCAGGATGGCGCCGGATTCGAACAGCCCGATCGGCTTGCAGCCCGGGCCGTCCGGATCGATCATCGCCGGGATCTTGCCGTTCGGGTTCAGCGACAGGAATTCCGGCGTCCAGCTTTCGTCCTTGCCGATGTTCACCGCATGCGCCTCGTAGGGCAGGCCGAGTTCCTCCAGCGCGATCGACACTTTTACCCCGTTCGGCGTCGGGAACGAATAGAGCTGGATGCGGTCGGGATGGCTGGCCGGCCAGCGCGTGGCGATCGGAAAGGCGGACAGGTCGGTCATCGAAACTCCTGGATTTTTTTCGCGCAAGCGCGCCGTCGTGGCGCGTGGCAAGACGCGTCTCGCCGAAGCTGGGGATCCGGTTGCGGTCAGACCGGCTTGAACGCCAGCACCGCGTTGGTGCCGCCGAAGGCGAAGCCGTTGCTGATCGCCGCGCGCACCTTGCGCTCGCGCGCCACATTCGGCGTGATGTCGAGATCGCAATCGGCGTCGGTTTCGCGAAAATTGGCCGTCGGCGGCACGATGCCTTCGCGGATCGCCATCACGCAGGCGATCAGCTCCAGGGCGCCCGACGCGCCGAGGCAGTGGGCATGCATCGATTTGGTCGAGGAGATCGATAGCCTGTGCGCATGGTCGCCAAAAACGCGCTTGATCGCCGCCGTCTCGATCTGGTCGTTGGCCTTGGTGCCGGTGCCATGCGCATTGATATAGTCGATGTCTTCCGGGTTGAGCCTGGCATCGACGAGGCAGAAGCGCATCGCCGCCTCCGGCCCCTCGATGGTCGGCGCGACGATGTCGGAGGCATCGCCGGAAAGCCCGGCGCCGGCAATTTCGGCAAGGATCGTGGCGCCGCGCGCCATGGCATGCTCAAAAGTTTCCAGCACGACCATGCCGGCGCCTTCGCCGAGCACCAAGCCCTGGCGATCGGCCGAAAACGGCCGGCAGGTGTCGGGCGCCAGCACCCGCAGCGCCTCCCAGCCTTTCAGGATGCCCCAGACCAGCGGCGCATCGGTGCCGCCGGCGAGCATGACGTCGGCGCGGCCAAGCCTGATCTGGTCGACCGCCGAGGCAATGGCGTGATTGGACGAGGAGCAGGCCGAGGTGATGCCGAAGACCGGCCCGCGCAGGCCGAGATTCATGCTGACATGGCCGGCCGCAGCACCCGGCATCACTTTCGGCACGGTGAAGATGCCGGTGCGGTTCTTGCCCTCGAGCAGGATGGCGCGATAGCTCTCTTCGATCGCCTCCCAGCCGCAAACGCCGACGCCGACGATCGAGCCCATCCGGTAGGTGTTGGCCGCGTGCAAGCTTAGCCCGGCTTGTTGCGCGGCCTCGCGCGCGGCGATCGTCGCCAACAGGCTGAAACGGTCCATCGAGACGGCCTGCTTGCGGTCGATGCCGTGCTCGGGAAGCGTCCTGATTTCGCAGCCGACCCTGATTTTCAGGTCATGCAGCTCCGAATTGACGATCGGGCCGATGGCCGAGCGGCCGGCGCGCATCTCGCCCCAGATCGCCGGCACGTTGGTGCCGAGCCCGCACAGGCCGCCGATGCCGGTAATGACGACGCGCTTGTGCATTCAGTCAGGCTTTTTTCGCGATCAGCGCGCGAACCGCCTCGACCATGTCGCCGACGTTCTTCAAATTGCTCCAGGCATCGACCGTGTTCATCTCGATCTCGATGCCATACTGTTCCTCGAGATCGAAGATGATCTCCGTCAGTTCCAGCGAATGGATGCCAAGCGAGGTCAGTTCGGTGCTGGTGGTGATCTCTTCGCCACCCGGCTCGGCATGAGCCTTGATCTTCTCGATGATGTCCGTTGCCAGCTGGTCAGCCATTCGGTTCCTTCCCCAACCCTCGTCGTTTCCCGGCGCCAACGGATCGGCGCCCGTTTTTCCCCAGGTTCAGACCGTCACCGTCGCCTTTTATCCGGCCAGGCGTTGTGTGACCGTACCAAGACGGCTCCTCTATAGAAACCGAAACGTTGTCAAGCAACAAGCTATATGTCGACAAAGCCGGCGCTGTGCTTAAGTTGGCGACGTGGATATGATCGGACAGGACCTGACCTTTGTGCCGCCGGCGCAGCGCGTCGCCGGGACGGCGCGGCTTGCCTGTGAGAAGGATGGCGGCCGCACGCGTCTTCGGCGGCTTTATCAGGATGGATCCGCCAAGATCCGCATGCCGGCCGTCTCGGCCGATCCGCTCGAAGCCGTGCTGATCAACACCGCCGGCGGGCTGACCGGCGGCGACCGCCTTGGCTGGCAGGTCGATGTCGGCGCCGGCGCCTGCGCCAGCATAACCACCCAGGCCTGCGAGAAGGTCTACCGCGCCGCATCCGACCGTGCCGAGGTGCGGGTGAAGCTAACGGTCGGCGCCGGCGGCCGCATCGCCTGGCTGCCGCAGGAAACCATCGTCTTTGATCGGTCGGCCTTCGCCCGCAGGCTTGACCTGGAGCTTGCCGCCGGTGCCGAGGCGCTGGTGCTCGAGGCGACCGTCTTCGGCCGCCTCGCCATGGGCGAACGCGCGGCGCACGGCGCTTTCCACGACCGCTGGCGGGTCAGCCAGGACGGAGCGCTGGTTCATGCCGAGGATTTCCGCATCGGGCCGGACATTGCGGCGATTCTGGGCGGTTCGGCCGTGGCCGGCGGCGCCATTGCCATGGCGACGGTGCTGATGATCTCGCCGCGGGTCGAGGCTTTGCTCGATCCGGCCCGGGACATCATCGGCGGCCAGGGCGACGCCAGCGTCTGGAGCGTGAAGAAATCTGGCAAGCTTCTTGCGAGGCTGTTTGCCGAGGACGGCTACCAGCTCCGCAAGCGGCTGGTTCCGCTCGTCGAATTGCTCAACGGACTGGCCGGTCTGCCCAAATTATGGTCACTCTGATTCCGATTACACCGCTCCTGTCTACGCCATCCTGGGAAAACGCATGAATCTGACGCCAAGGGAAAAGGACAAGCTGCTCATCGCCATGGCGGCGATCGTGGCGCGCAAGCGGCTCGAACGCGGCGTCAAGCTCAATCACCCGGAGGCGATCGCGCTGATCACCGACTTCGTCGTCGAGGGCGCCCGCGACGGCCGCCAGGTCGCCGAGCTGATGGAGGCCGGCGCCCACGTCGTCACCCGCGCGCAGGTGATGGAAGGCATCGCCGAGATGATCCACGACGTCCAGGTCGAGGCGACGTTTCCCGACGGCACCAAGCTGGTGACCGTGCATGAACCGATAAGATGAGGGCCGATACGATGAGGGCCGATAAGGTGAGGTGAGAAAAATGCTTGAGCTGCGCCCCAACTGCGAATGCTGCGACAAGGACCTGCCGCCTGAGGCGACGGATGCGCTGATCTGCACCTTCGAGTGCACTTTTTGCGCCGATTGCGCGGCAAACGTGCTGGGCGGCGCCTGCCCGAATTGCGGCGGCAATTTTTCAGCGCGCCCGGTCCGTCCGGCTGCGATGCTGAACAAGTATCCCGCCTCGACAAAGCGCGTCCTAAAGGCCGAAGGCTGCGGCCCGGCCCGCAACGCCGCGTGACGGCACGATCCTGACAGCGAAAGGCATATCGATGGTCCCCGCAACGATCAAACGCACCTCCCTCTCGGCGATCCTGCTGCCCGCCGCCGGCCTCGGCTTCGGCGTCTTGTGAGGCTGGCGATGATCCCGGGCGAAATCATCACGGCAGGCGGCGAGATCGAACTCAACAAGGGCCAGCCGACAATCACCATGAAGGTGGCCAACAGCGGCGATCGGCCGATCCAGGTCGGCAGCCACTATCATTTCTTCGAGACCAATGAGGGGCTGAAATTCGATCGCGACAAGGCGCGCGGCATGCGCCTCGACATTGCCGCCGGCACGGCGATGCGCTTCGAGCCCGGCCAGGAGCGCGACGTCACCTTGGTGCCGCTCGGCGGCAAGCGCGAGGTCTATGGGTTCCAGCAGAAGATCATGGGCGCGTTGTGAGATCCCCTGGTCGCGTTGTGCGATCCCCTGGTCGCGTTGTGCGATCCCCTGGTCGCGTTGTGCGATCCCCTGGTCGCGTTGTGCGATCCCCTGGGCGCGCTGTGAGATCCCCTGGTCGCGTTGTGCGATCCAGAGCGTCGAGCGGTTTCGGCTCAGCTGGGCGGCTTGGCCGCCGCGTAGATGACGACCTTGCCAGGATCGTCGAATTCGACGGCGAGAACGTCTTCGGTCTGCACGCGTCGAGAGTCGATGGCGTTGAACAGCAATGCGTTCGCCTCGATCTCGTCGCGCAGTTCCGCAATGTCGTCCTGATGCTGCTCGACCTTGCTTTCGATCGCCGGCGGCAGCCCGCCTTCCGTGCGCGCGGCGTCGGTAAGGAACACGATATCGACCTTGTCGAGCTTGGATGTCTTGCGCACCGCGCCGATGTTTTCACGCGTCCGGTCGATCGCGGTAGTGACTTTGCCGGCCTCGACAGCCGTGTTGGTCTCTTCCTGGCCGACCTCCGAGCCGATGATCTTGTTCTGGGTCTCAGGGCCTTCAAGGCCCTGCGCATTCAGCCCGGCCTGGGGAGTGCTCGCCGCAAGAAACGCAGTTGCGGCAAGCATATGCAGCCATCTGCTGTCGGGGAAGGTGGTGATCGCCATCGCTCGCTCTCAGAGCCGCTTTCGAGGCTCGCTTCTAGGCCAAAAAGTCGAAACGTATTCCGCCCTGCGAAGGTTCCCTCCCCGATGCGGCAGGCCGGCCTCGTGCCGGCCCGCCACGGCGCGTCGTCAGCTCGCCTTCTTGGTGATCAAGGTCAGCGAGCCGTTGGCGTCCATGCTGGCGGCGATCACTTGCGCCGAGGTGAGTCCCTTGGCTTCGAGTGCGGATTTGACCTGGGGGGTCGCGTCGATCGAGCTGCGCAATTTCTGCAGGCCGTCCTCGCCGCGCTTGGCGATCACTTCGTTGACCTTGGTCTGCGTTTCCTTGGGCAGTTCCTCGATGTCGACGACGTTGACGGTCTGGATCGCCGGTGCTTGCGGCTGAGCGCCGGGTGCTGCGGGAGCGGGCGAAGCCGGCGGCTCGGCAGGCTGCGGCGCAGGCTGTTGCTGGGCGCTGGCAGCGGTCGCGAGCAGCAGGGTGGCGGCGGCTGCGAGAGAGATCGTTTTGCGCATAAAACTTCCTTTCCATCGATTGGCAAACGGTCGTTTTGGGGTGACCCTGCCACCTCAAACGTTAAATGGGATCGGAAGGTGTCGCCCAGCAGGTCATTACGTGACCATAGGATGGCGACAATGTGGGGCCGGGCTTCGCCCGGCTGTGTCTTGGGTCCGCATTTGCGGCCGTATTTCGGGAGCAATTGCTGATGGCTAGAATCACCCGGGCCGCCTATGCGCAGATGTACGGCCCGACCGTCGGCGACAAGGTGCGGCTCGCCGATACCGAGCTGTTCATCGAGGTCGAGAAGGATTTTACGCTGCATGGCGAAGAGGTGAAATTCGGCGGCGGCAAGGTCATCCGCGACGGCATGGGCCAGAGCCAGGTGTCCCGCGCCCAGGGCGCGGTCGACACCGTCATCACCAATGCGCTGGTCGTCGATGCCTCAGGCGGCATCTTCAAGGCCGATATCGGCCTGAGCGACGGCCGCATTGCCGCGATCGGCAAGGCCGGCAATCCCGACATGCAAGACGGCGTCACCATCATCATAGGTCCCGGCACCGAGATCATCGCCGGCGAGGGCAAGATCCTCACCGCCGGCGGCTTCGACGCGCATATCCATTTCATCTGCCCGCAGCAGATCGAGGAAGCGCTGATGTCCGGCATCACCACCATGCTCGGCGGCGGCACCGGACCGGCGCATGGCACGCTGGCGACCACCTGCACGCCTGGGCCGTGGCATCTGGCGCGCATGATCCAGTCCTTCGACGCCTTCCCGATGAACATCGGCCTGTCGGGCAAGGGCAACGCGTCGTTGCCGGCCGCGCTTGAAGAAATGGTGCTGGGCGGTGCCTGCTCGCTTAAGTTGCATGAGGACTGGGGCACGACGCCGGCGGCAATCGACTGCTGCCTGTCGGTTGCCGACAACTATGACGTGCAGGTGATGATCCACACCGACACGCTCAACGAATCCGGCTTTGTCGAGAACACGGTGGCGGCGATCAAGGGCCGCACCATCCACGCCTTCCACACCGAAGGCGCCGGCGGCGGCCATGCGCCCGACATCATCAAGGTTTGCGGCCTGCCCAATGTCATCCCGTCGTCGACCAATCCGACCCGGCCCTACACCGTCAACACGCTGGCCGAGCATCTCGACATGCTGATGGTCTGCCATCATCTGTCGCCGTCGATCCCCGAAGACATCGCCTTTGCCGAAAGCCGCATCCGCAAGGAGACCATCGCCGCCGAAGACATTTTGCACGACATCGGCGCCTTCTCGATCATCTCGTCGGACAGCCAGGCCATGGGCCGCGTCGGCGAAGTGGCGATCCGCACCTGGCAGACCGCCGACAAGATGAAGCGCCAGCGCGGTTCGCTGCCGCAGGAGACCGGCGACAACGACAATTTCCGCGTCCGCCGCTACATCGCCAAATACACGATCAACCCGGCCATCGCGCACGGCCTGTCGAACGAGATCGGCTCGGTGGCGGTCGGCAAGCGCGCCGACCTGGTGCTGTGGAACCCGGCCTTCTTCGGCGTCAAGCCGGACATGGTGCTGGTCGGCGGCATGATCGCCGCCGCCCCGATGGGCGATCCCAACGCCTCGATCCCGACGCCGCAGCCGATGCACTACCGGCCGATGTTCGGCGCCTATGGCAAGGCGATGACCAATTCGTCGGTGACCTTTGTCTCGAAAGCCGCGCTCGATGCCGGCCTGCGCGGCCGGCTCGGCGTCGACAAGCAGATGGTCGCCGTCGACAACACCCGCGGCGGCATCGGCAAGCACTCGATGGTGCTCAACGACGCCACCCCGCATGTCGAGGTCGACCCCGAAACCTACGAGGTGCGCGCCGACGGCGAATTGCTCACTTGCGAACCGGCCACGGTGCTGCCGATGGCGCAGAGATACTTTTTGTTTTGATCCCTACAAACGCCCTGTTGGCGGGGCGTCAAATTCGGTGCTCAGTTGTTAAAGCTCTGACGTGCCGTTTTGCGATTGTCTCGAAATTGCGGCATGATGGGCCTCATGAACAGGATTGATCGTCTCAGGGCCCTCACTCCCTACGAAGCGGACTACGTCCAGTGGTGCGCCGAACAAGGCGCGTTGTTGCGCGAAGGTCGTTTCTCCGACCTCGATCGCGAGAATCTTGCCGAGGAGATCGAGAGCTTGGGGAGACGTGACAAACGAGAGATTCGCAGTCGGATGGAGGTGCTGCTTGCACATCTCCTGAAATGGGAATTCCAACCCGGCCATCGAAGTCATAGTTGGCAGTCGTCAATTTCCGAACAGCGCATCTGGATCGGAAACATCATCAAGGACAGCCCGAGTCTTCGCCGATATCCCGCTCAGATTTTCGAGGAGGCATATAAAGACGCTTTGCTTGTCGCGGTCAGGGAAACGGGTCTCAGGAAATCCCACTTTCCAGGCGAACCTCCATTCACATCCAAGCAGGCGCTCGATGAACGATTTTGGCCGGGAAACCCGCTATCGATGGGCGATTTCCTGCGGGATTAGCTGGCTTCTTCGGCGACCGTCGCTTTCACATCGCCTTTGTCGCCGCCGCCCTGGTCTACCAGATATCGTTCATCCTGCGGCTCTTCGACACGATCGTTTGAGCACCATTGGGGCGACGGACGCGATAGGCTACGCTTGTTGGGAGAGGCAGTTTCACATGAAGCTCGACATCCGCACCGATTTCACCAAATTCCCGCGTGCCGTCTCGGTTCTGAGCGCCGGCGAGGCAGGAGCGGTCGCGCCCTACGATCGTGCGGTGCTTGCCCATGACGAGCGGCATCTGCGCCGCCGCGCCATAGAAACGGCCCGTAGCGATAGAGTGCTGGTCGACCTGCCCGAACCGGTGGCCTTGAACGATGGCGACCGCCTGGTGCTGGAGGATGGCCGCCACATCGAGATCATTGCGGCCGAGGAACCGCTCTACGATATCCGTGCCAGCGGCCCTGTCCATCTGGCCGAGCTTGCCTGGCATATCGGCAACCGCCACCTGGCTGCCGCCATCGAGGCTAACCGCATCCTCATCCTGCGCGATCATGTCATCAAGGCGATGCTGGAAAGGCTGGGTGCGACCGTGAGCGACGTTTCCGAACCGTTCGCACCGGTGCGTGGCGCCTATTCCGGGCACAGTCACGGTCATGCCCATGCCGAGGCGCATGCGCACAGCCATGCCGCGTCGCATTCCCATACGCACAGCGAGTCGCATTCCCACAGCCATTCGCACGACCATGACTGACCAGCCTTCCAATGTCGCTTTGTTGCGGCTGATGGCGTGGCTGTCGCCTGCCTTCCCGGTCGGCGGTTTTTCCTACAGCCATGGTCTCGAACAAGCCGTGCATGCCGGCCTGGTCGCCGACAGCAAAGACCTCGCCGCGTGGCTGGAGACGCTGGTCGAGATGGGCTCGGGCTGGAACGATGCCGTGCTGTTTGCCGAAAGCTGGCGGCGCGCCCGCCAAGCCGGCGATCTCGCCGAAATCGCAGCCCTCGCCGAGGCCTTGGCCGGCTCGCGCGAGCGCCACAGCGAGACCATGCTGCAGGGCCCCGCCTTCCTGAAGGCGGCATCGGCCTGGCCGTGTCAGGTGCTCGACCGTCTGCCGGCCGAGTGCGCCTATTGCGTCGCCGTCGGTGCAACTGCCGGTGGCAACGCCATTGCCCTGCACGATGCACTGTCGGCTTTCCTGCACAGCTTCTTTTCCAACCTCGTCCAAGCCGCGATCCGGCTCGGCGTCGTCGGCCAGACCGGCGCCACGGCGCTGCTCGCCGGCTTCGAGCCGCTGGCCTTGGAAACTGCCGCTCGCGCCGCCGGCTCGACGCTGAATGATCTCGGCGGCTGCGCGTTTGTCTCGGATGTCATGGCGATGAAGCACGAAACGCAATATTCGCGGCTGTTCCGCTCATGATCGTCCTCGCCTTCGCGCTCTCCTTCGTCTTGCTGCTGATCACCACCCTGCATGTCTATTGGGGCATTGGCGGCATCTGGCCGGGCAGGGACGCTGCCTCCTGCGCCCGCGCGGTGGTCGGCTTTCGCGGCGTCGACGAAATGCCGGCGCCCTTCGCCAGCTTCGCCGTCGCCGCCTGCCTCGGCCTGGCGACACTGTGGCCGCTGGCGCTCGAAGGCGTGTTTGCCACGCCCTTTCCTAAGGCCGGGCTTGCCGCGACAGCGCTGCTCATCGCGCTGGTCTTCCTGGGGCGCGGCATTGCCGGCTTCACGCCGTGGTGGCGCCGGCTGGCGCCCGAACAGCCTTTCGCGCGGCTCGATGTCAGCTATTATTCGCCGCTCTGCCTGGTTGTAGGGCTCGGCTTTGCAGTGCAAGCCATCATGGAGTTCCCTGGATGACACAAGCCAATGGTCCCCTTCGCGTCGGCATCGGCGGTCCCGTCGGCTCCGGCAAGACGACGCTCACCGAAAAGCTCTGCAAGGCGCTGCGCGACGAGTTCTCCATCGCCGTGGTCACCAATGACATCTATACCAAGGAAGACGCCATGATGCTGGCCCGGCTGCAGGCGCTGCCCGAGGATCGCATCATCGGCGTCGAGACCGGCGGCTGCCCGCACACCGCCATCCGCGAGGACGCCTCGATCAATCTTCAGGCGATCGCCGAGATGACCAGAAAATTCTCGGATCTCGACATCGTCTTTATCGAATCGGGCGGCGACAACCTTGCCGCCACGTTTTCCCCGGACCTCGCCGATCTGACGCTCTACGTCATCTCGGTCTGTCAAGGCGAAGAAATCCCGCGCAAGGGTGGGCCGGCGATCACCCGGTCCGATTTCCTGGTCATCAACAAGAGCGATCTCGCCCCCTATGTGAACGTCAATCTCGACGTCATGGAGAGCGATGCCGCCCGTATGCGCGGCAAGCGGCCGTTCGGATTTACCGACCTGTCGCGCGGCAAGGGCCTGCAGCAGGTGATCGATTTTATCGTCGAGCATGGCGGGCTGCGCATCGACGCCGCCAGTAGCACTGCGGCGTAAGCCGAAGCGCTCGCCTGCACCAAACGAAACCGGTTGCGCGCATCTGCGACGCGCGGCATCCTTGCTTCTTTCACGGAGGTCTTTCGATGAGCATCGCCCGCCTGCAGAAAGAAATGCTGACCAACCTGCCCTTCTACGAGGAGCGCGTCGATCTGGCTTGCGCCTTCCGCTGGACGGCGCGGCTCAACATGCATGAAGCGGTGGCCAATCATTTCTCGCTGGCCGTCAACGATGACGGCTCGCAATTCCTGATGAATCCCAACCAGGTGCATTTCTCGCGCATCAAGGCGAGCGACCTGCTGCTGATCGACGCCAACGATCCCGATACGCTCTCCGGCCCGAATGCGCCCGACCCGACGGCGTGGGGGCTGCATGGCGCAATCCATCGCAATGTGCGTCACGCGCGCTGCGTCATGCATGTGCACTCGATCCACGCCACGGTGCTCGCTTCGCTGGCCGACTCGACGCTGCCGCCGATCGACCAGAACGCGGCGATCTTCTTCAACCGCCACGTCGTCGACAGCCATTATGGCGGGCTCGCCTTCGAGGAAGAAGGCGAACGCTGCTCGCAGCTGCTCACCGATCCGAAGGTCAAGGTGATGGTCATGGGCAACCATGGCGTGCTGGTCATCGGCGATACCGTCGCCGACACCTTCAACCGCATGTTCTATTTCGAACGCGCCGCCGAGACCTACATCAAGGCGCTGTGGACCGGCCGTCCGCTACGGGTCCTGTCGGACGAAATCGCCGAGAAGGCAGCAGCGGAGCAGGAAGATTATCCCGGCCAGGCCGAGCGGCACCTTTCCGAATTGAAGGCGATCCTCGACGAGCAGGAGCCGGTCTACCGGAACTGATGCCTCCTTCTCCCCGTCACTATACGGGGAGAAGGACCCTCTTAAAGCCCGAGTTCTGCCCGCAATTCGTCGGCGCTGCTGATGACGATCGCGCCGGGCGGCCCTGCCATGGGCGCTTCCGGCCAGAAGATCGTCTTCATCCCCGCCGCCAGCCCGGCCGTGGAGCCGGTCACGCTGTCCTCGACGGCCACGGCATCGGCCGGATCGACACCGGCCAGCCATGCGGCGCGCAAAAAAGGTTCGGCATGCGGCTTGCCTTCGCGCACGTCGTTGCGGCTGATCGTCTTCATGCCGGGATAGAAAAGACCGACCATGCGCAGATTGGCGTCGACGACCAGCCGGTCGGAATTGGACACCACCGTTTGCGCCACGCCAAGCGCGCGCAATTCGTTGTAGATCTCGATGGCGCCGGGGCGCGGCTTCAGCGTCTCGGCCATTGGCAGATAGTGGTCGTATTTGCGCACGATCCAGTCGTCGAAGGGCAGGTCGAGGCCGAACTCGTCGCGCAGCATCTCGTAGACTGGCCATGCGGCGATGCCGAGCACGCGCTCATGCAGGTTGGCCGGCGCCGCGATGCCGACGCTGTGCAGCGCCGCTATCAGCGCCGCCTCGTGCAACGGCTCGCTGTCGACCAGCGTGCCGTCCATGTCCCAGAAAACCGCTTTCGGCGTCATGCAAGGCTCCTTTGCCCGAATCCTTTAAAGGGTTTGCCTCGGGAGATAAACCGCCGCGCCTGGCTGCACCAACATTGCGGGCTATAATCATCCTCTCGGAACACTGCAGGCACCCCGGGAGCTTACCTAAGCAATTGCCCTGTCTGCAGGCAATTGCTTACAAACGCATTCCCGGGTAAAACCAAGGCGCTCCCGCTCGGTGCTGGGGCAGGGAGGCAGCAAGTTGAATTCCCGGCAGGACAGCGGCAGCAACAGGCTGGACGACGCGGCGCGCGCCGGCTGGCTCTATTATGTCGCCGGCAACACGCAGGACCAGATCGCCTCGACGCTCGGCATCTCACGGCAGACGGCGCAGCGGCTGGTGTCGCTGGCGGTTTCGGAAGGGCTGATCAAGGTGCGTGTCGACCACCCGATCGCCAATTGCCTCGACCTCGCGGCCCGGCTGAAATCGCGCTTCGCCCTCGATCTGGTCGAGGTGGTTCCAAGCGATCCCGCTTCCTCCTCCACCATCGGCGTCGCCGTGGCGGCGGCCGCCGAGATCGAGAAACGGCTGCGCTCGCCGACGCCGATCGTCATGGCGATCGGCACCGGCCGCACGCTGAAGGCGGCAATCGAGCAGCTGCCGCCGATGGAATGCCCGCAGCACAAGGTGGTGTCGCTGACCGGCAACATCTCGCCCGACGGTTCGGCCGCCTTCTACAACGTCATCTTCACCATGGCCGACAGGGTCAAGGCTCGCTCCTTCCCGATGCCGCTGCCGGTCATCGCCTCCTCGCCACAGGAGCGCGAGATGCTGCTCAGCCAACCGATGATCCAACCGACGCTGGCGCTTGCCGCGGAAGCCGACGTCACCTTCGTCGGCATCGGCGATCTCGGCCCCAAGGCGCCGCTTTACGAGGACGGCTTCATTTCGGAGAGTGAATTGAAAGCGCTGCAAAAGGCCGGCGGCGTCGCCGAGATCGTCGGCTGGGTGTTCGATCGCGAAGGCCGCATGATCGAGGGCATCACCAATGACAGGGTGTCGTCGGCATCGTTGCCGTCGCGCGAAAAATCGCTGGTGATCGCGCTCGCCATGGGCGAGCGGAAGCTGCCGGGCATCCTTGCGGCTGTCAATCGGCGGCTGGTCAACGGCCTCATCACCGACGAGCGGACCGCCGCCGCCTTGCTGGCCGCCAGCTGATTTGCGATAAATCCAGCAGAGCTATTTGCGACGGCCGTAAGGATCGTTGCCGTCGAGAAAACCCATGTCGCGCTGCAGATGCGGCGGTAATTCCCTGATGTCGAGATAAGCCCGTTTCCTGGCTCCGTGCCGCGCCAATCCCCGCGCCAGCCGCAAAAACCAGCCTTGGCCCGGCGTCAGAAATAGCTTTTCCTGTACAATGGTCATGATCGTCAGCCTTTGTTATGTCTGGCGCATGACCCCGAAAATCGATATCGATTTTCGGAAAGGATCATGCGCAAAATCAAAAGGGCTACAGCGTCCTTTGCGCGTCCAAAAGGACGCGCGGCGCTGTAGACGAGAGTGATCGTCGACCTCAAATATCGGCCGGATCGGCCCTTGCTGCCAATCAAACGTCAATCACGGCCCATAAGGAGGACTTATGCCTGAACTCAAGTCACGGCAGGTCTCACAACTCCCTCCGCTTCAGGCGATCCGGGTGTTCGAGGCGGTGGCGCGGCATCTTTCCTTCACCAAGGCCGCCGGCGAGCTTGGCATGACGCAGGCGGCGGCGAGCTATCAGATCAAGCTTCTGGAAGAGCGCGTCGGTGCGCCTTTGTTCCTGCGCCGGCCAAGGCAGATCGTGCTGACCGAGGCGGGGCAACGCCTGGCGCCTGCGGTCAGCGAGGCGTTCGCCTTGTTGGGTGGAGCCTATGCCGCCGCGCGTAGCGGCGCCGACGGAGTACTTTGTGTCTCGACGCTGCTGACCTTTGCCTCGAACTGGCTGGCGCAGCATCTCGGTTCGTTCCAGGTCGCGCATCCGTCGCTGGCGGTGCGTCTCGATACATCGAACCGCCTCGTCGACTTCGCCCGCGAGGACATCGACATCGCCATCCGTTCGGGCGGCGGAAACTGGCCGGGCGTGGAGGTGCACAAGCTTTTCAATGCGGACTTCACGCCGATGCTGAGCCCGAAACTCGCGGCGACCATCGGCGGGGTGAAGGAGCCGGCCGATCTGTTGCGCCTGCCGATCCTCGACCCCGGCGACATCTGGTGGCGGGACTGGTTTATCGCCGCCGGCCTGCCGGTCGAGGAACTGGCCAAGCGCCCCGGCTCCAGCATGGGGGCGCAGGCCTATGAGGCCAACGCCGCGATCGCCGGGCAGGGCGTGGCGATCGTAACGGCCGCTCTTTTCAAGGCCGAGCTTGCCGATGGCCGCCTGATCCAGCCTTTCGATCTGGTCGGCGACGACGGCCACGCCTATTGGCTGGTCTATCCCCAGGCGCGGCGCAACGTGCCGAAGATCCGCGCTTTTCGCGAATGGATCCTGGCTGAGATTGCCGGCCAATAGTCGATAATCCACCCGGTCAAGCGGCACCGACATCCGGCCTGTTCGCGCGCAAAAATCCTCCGGAGCAAGATCCGCACGAGGCTGCGTGCTGCGCTGCAGCAACGAATCCGGCTTGACATAAATCATGCGAGGTGAGTAATTGCTCACAGCCAAAGCAAATGCTCAGCTTGGTCCATGGGAGGAATTTTGATGAAACTTCGCACGCTCACCCTGGGTCTGTTGTCGGCCAGCACCCTCGCGTTCGCCGCGCATGCCGAATCCATCACCATCGCCACCGTCAACAATGGCGATATGGTCCGCATGCAGACGCTGACCGACGATTTCACCGCCAAGAACCCCGATATCCAGCTGCAGTGGGTCACGCTCGAGGAGAACGTGCTGCGCGAGCGCGTCACCACCGACATCGCCACCAAGGGCGGCCAGTACGACGTGATGACCATCGGCACTTACGAAGTTCCGATCTGGGCCAAGCAGAGCTGGCTGCTGCCGCTCGACAAGCTCGGCGACGACTATGACGTCAAGGACATCATCCCGGCCATTGCCGGTGGCCTGTCGGTCGATGGCACGCTTTATGCAGCACCGTTCTATGGCGAAAGCTCGTTCGTCATGTACCGCAAGGACCTGATGGAGAAGGCCGGGCTGACCATGCCCGACGCGCCGACCTGGGACTTCGTCAAGCAGGCCGCCGAGAAGATGACCGATCGCGCCAATGGCGTGAACGGCGTCTGCCTGCGCGGCAAGGCCGGCTGGGGCGAGAACATGGCCTTCCTGACCGCCATGTCGAACTCCTTCGGCGCACGCTGGTTCGATGAGAACTGGAAGCCGCAGTTCGACCAGCCCGAGTGGAAGAACACGCTGCAGTTCTATGTCGACCTGATGAAGGCCAATGGCCCGGAGGGCGCATCTTCGAACGGCTTCAACGAAAATCTGGCGCTGTTCCAGCAGGGCAAGTGCGGCATGTGGATAGACGCCACCGTCGCTGCCTCCTTCGTCTCCGACCCGAAGAACTCCACGGTCGCCGACAAGGTCGGTTATGCGCTGGCGCCCGACAATGGCCTGGGCAAGCGCGGCAACTGGCTGTGGGCGTGGTCGCTGGCCATTCCCGCCGGCACGCAAAAGGCTGACGCCGCCCAAAAATTCGTATCCTGGGCAACCAGCAAGGCCTATCTCGAGCTCGTCGCATCGAAGGAAGGCTGGGCCAATGTTCCGCCGGGAACGCGCACCTCGCTCTACGCCAACCCCGAGTACCAGAAGGCGGCGCCGTTCGCCAAGATGACGCTGGACTCGATCAACGCCGCCGATCCGACGCATCCGACCGTCAAGCCGGTGCCCTATGTCGGTGTCCAGTTCGTTGCCATCCCCGAGTTTCAGGGCCTTGGCACCACCGTCGGCCAGCTGTTTTCGGCGGCACTCGCCGGCCAGACCAGCGTCGACGACGCTCTGAAGCAGGCCCAGGACGCCGCCACCGCGACGATGACCGAGGGCGGTTATATCCAGTAGGCTCCTCCCGGTGCCGAAAGCCGGTTGCCCATCTTAACCGGCAGGGGCCGCCCGAATCCCAGTTCGGGCGGCCACCTTCACAACACTGAAAATTTGGCTGACCTTTGAAGGGTGACCGTCATGGCTACTCAGCAGACCCGTTCGCTTGCCCGCTTCATGATGGCGCCATCCGTGGTGCTGCTGTTCGTCTGGATGATCGTGCCGCTGGCATTCACCCTGTGGTTCTCCTTCCAGCAGTACAATCCGCTCAACCCGATCCGCGACGGCTTCGTCGGCTTCTCGAATTACGCGCTTTTCTATTCCAATCCGGCATTCCTGCAGTCGATCCTCAACACGCTTATCCTCGTGGCCAGCGTGCTTTTGATCACGGTGATCGGCGGCATCCTGCTGGCGCTGCTGATCGATCAGCCGATGTGGGGACAGGGCATCGTCCGCATCCTCGTCATCTCGCCGTTCTTCGTCATGCCGCCAGTCGCCGCGCTGGTTTGGAAGAACATGATCATGCATCCGCAATACGGCGTCTTTGCCGACATTGCGCGTTTCTTCGGCGGGCAGCCGATCGACTGGTTTGGCCAATATCCGATGCTGGCGATCATCATCATCGTCGCCTGGCAATGGCTGCCGTTTGCGACATTGATCCTGTTGACGTCCCTGCAGTCACTCGACGGCGAGCAGAAGGAAGCCGCCGAGATGGACGGCGCCGGTTTTGTCAGCCGCTTCATCTATCTGACGCTGCCGCATATGTCGCGCGCCATCACCGTCGTCATCCTGATCCAGACGATCTTCCTTCTGTCGGTCTATGCCGAGATCCTCGTCACCACCAATGGCGGCCCGGGTTACGCCTCCACCAACCTGCCCTTCCTCGTCTACCAGAAGGCGTTGCTGGAGTTCAAAATCGGCCAGGCCTCCGCCGGCGGAATCATTGCCGTCATTTTAGCCAACATCGTCGCCTTCTTCGCCATGCGCGCGGTCGGCAAGAACCTGGACAGATAAGGGAGGAAACGATGGCACGTGCAGTCAGCACCCAGCACAAGACGATCGCGACCGCGGCCGCCTGGATCGTCGCCCTGCTGATCTTCTTCCCGATCCTCTATACGATCATCACCTCGTTCAAGTCGGAGCAGGAGGCCATCCAGGGCTTCAACCTGTTTCCGTCGGGAACCACGGAGAGCTACACCGCGGTCGAGGCGCAGAGCGGCTACTTCAAGTTCTTCCTCAACTCGGTGTTCCTGTCGGTCGGCTCGACCATCCTGGCTTTGCTCGTCGCCATACCGGCGGCCTGGTCGATGGCGTTCTCGCCGGGCAAGTGGACCAAGGACATCCTGATGTGGATGCTTTCCACCAAGATGATGCCGGCGGTCGCCGTGCTGTTCCCGATCTACCTGATCTTCCGCGATACCGGATTGCTCGACAGCCGCATCGGCCTGATGATCATGCTGATGCTGATCAACCTGCCGATCGTGGTGTGGATGCTCTATACCTATTTTCGCGAGATTCCCGGCGAGATCCTGGAAGCGGCGCGCATGGACGGCGCATCGCTCTGGAACGAGATCGTCTATGTGCTGACGCCGATGGCGGTGCCGGGCATCGCCTCGACGATGCTGCTCAACATCATCCTGGCATGGAACGAGGCGTTCTGGACGATCCGGCTGACCACCACCGAGGCCGCCCCTCTCACCGCCTTCATCAGTTCCTTCTCAAGCCCGCAAGGCCTGTTCTGGGCCAAGCTGTCGGCGGCCTCGACACTGGCGATCGCACCGATCCTGATCATGGGCTGGTTCAGCCAGAAGCAGCTGGTGCGCGGCCTGACCTTTGGCGCCGTGAAGTAACACCGCCGCAAGCGATGAACGACGGACAATAACCCCTCGGGGAGGAAACCATGGGAAACATCACGCTCAAGCACGTCTCCAAGTCGTTCGGGTCGACGATCATCATTCCGGGCATCGACCTGGTCATCGAAAACGGCGAGTTCGTCGTCTTCGTCGGCCCGTCGGGCTGCGGCAAGTCCACGCTGCTGCGGCTGATCGCCGGGCTGGAGGACACCACCGCCGGCACCATCAACATCGACGGCCGCGACGTCACCGGCGAGGCGCCGGCCAAGCGCAAGCTGGCCATGGTGTTCCAGTCCTATGCGCTCTACCCGCACATGACCGTGGCCAAGAACATTGCCTTCCCGCTGAAGATGGCGGGCGAGGACCAAGCCACCATCGATCGGAAGGTCAAGGACGCGGCGCGCATCCTGAACCTCACCAACTATCTCGATCGCCGTCCCGGCCAGCTCTCCGGCGGTCAGCGCCAGCGCGTCGCCATCGGCCGCGCCATCGTGCGCCAGCCATCGGCTTTCCTGTTCGACGAACCCTTGTCCAATCTCGATGCAGCACTGCGCGGCACCATGCGGCTGGAGATCAGCGAACTGCATCATCAGCTCAAGACGACGATGATCTACGTCACCCACGACCAGGTCGAGGCGATGACCATGGCCGACAAGATCGTCGTGCTCAATGCCGGCAACATCGAGCAGGTCGGCTCGCCGATGGAGCTCTACAAGACGCCGAAGAACCTGTTCGTCGCCGGCTTCATCGGTTCGCCCAGGATGAACCTGATCGAAGGCGCGCCGGCGGCCAAACATGGCGCCAAGACCGTCGGCATCCGTCCAGAGCATATGAACATCTCGAGGACTTCAGGCGAATGGAAAGCCACGGTCGGTGTTGCCGAGCATCTCGGCTCCGACACGTTTCTGCACGTTCAGGCCGACGGTGTCGGGCCGCTGACGGTGCGCGCCGACGGCGAATTGGCCGCCCATCACGGCGACACGATCTATCTGACGCCGGACCAGACCAAGCTGCACCGCTTCGGCGCCGACGGAAAGGCGATGTTGCAATGAGGCTCGAGGGTAAATCGGCGCTGATCACCGGATCGGCGCGCGGCATCGGCCGGGCGTTCGCCGAAGCCTATGTTCGCGAGGGCGCCACCGTCGCCATCGGCGACATCAACCTCGAAGCCGCGGAAAAGGCCGCTTCGGAGATCGGTGGCAAGGCTTACGCCGTGAAACTGGACGTCACCGATCTCGCTTCGATCGAGGCGGCGGTCAAAGCGGTCGAGACAAGGGCCGGCGGCCTGGACATCCTGGTCAATAACGCCGCTTTGTTCGACCTGGCGCCGATCGTCGAGATCAGCAAGGCGAGCTACGACAGGCTGTTTTCTGTCAATGTCGCCGGCACGCTGTTCATGCTGCAGGCAGCCGCCCGCTCGATGATCGCGGCTGGCCGGGGCGGCAAGATCATCAACATGGCGAGCCAGGCCGGCCGCCGCGGCGAGGCGCTGGTTGCCGTCTATTGCGCCACCAAGGCAGCCGTCATCTCGCTCACCCAGTCGGCCGGCCTCGATTTGATCAAGCACCGCATCAACGTCAACGCCATCGCGCCCGGCGTCGTCGACGGCGAGCACTGGGACCATGTCGATGCCCTGTTCGCCAAACACGAAAACCGGCCGAAGGGCGAAAAGAAGCGGCTGGTCGGCGAGGCCGTGCCCTATGGCCGCATGGGCACGGCGCAAGACCTCACCGGCATGGCGGTGTTCCTGGCCAGCGACGACGCCGAATACATCGTCGCCCAGACCTACAATGTCGATGGCGGCCAGTGGATGAGTTGAGGGGGCGAAGGCGCTCTTCTCCCCGTCTCCTCCACGGGGGGAAGAGCCGTCCCGCTAAAGGGTAAAGCAGATGACCGTGAAACTCTCTTCTTCCATCCTCGCCAAGCTTCCGCCTGAGGTCGCCGGCCCAAAATATGATCGCGCGGCGCTCAAAGCCGGCATCGTGCATTTCGGCGTCGGCAACTTCCATCGCTCGCATCAGGCCGTCTATCTCGACGACCTGTTCAATGCGGGCGTCGGCCACGACTGGGCAATTGTCGGCGCCGGCGTTTTTGAGGGCGAAAAGGTCGGCCGCGGCAAGTTGCAGGAACAGGACTGGCTGACCACCGTGGTCGAGCAGGATTCTGGCCACATGAGCGCCCGCGTCACCGGTGTTATGATCGACTTCCTGATGCCGGGCGACGCGGTCGCGATCATAGAGCGGCTTGCCGACCCGGCGATAAGGATCGTTTCGCTGACTATAACCGAGGGCGGCTATTTCATCGATCCGGCGTCCGGCGTGTTCAACCCGACCCATCCCGACATCGTCGCCGATGCTGAGCCGGGAGCAATGCCGAAGACCGTGTTCGGCATCATTCTTGCCGGGCTGTTGCGCCGCCGCGACGACGGCATCGTGCCCTTCACAATCATGTCCTGCGACAACATCCCCCACAACGGCCATGTCACCGCCGATGGCGTCATCGGGCTCGCGCGGCTGATCGACGAGAAACTGGCGACCTGGGTGAGCGAGAACGTCGCCTTTCCCAACGGCATGGTCGACCGCATCACGCCGGCCACCACCGACCGCGAGCGCGGCATTCTGTCGAGCGAGTTCGGGCTCGACGACAATTGGCCGGTATTTTGCGAGCCGTTCAGGCAATGGGTGCTGGAGGACCATTTCACCGACGGCCGCCCGCCGCTGGAAAAGGTCGGCGTGCAGTTCGTCAGCGATGTCGCACCCTACGAGCTGATGAAGATCCGCATCCTCAATGGCGGCCATGCGACCATCGCCTATCCGGCCGGGCTGATGGACATCCATTTCGTCGACGAGGCGATGCAGGAGCCGCTGGTGCGCGGTTTTCTCGAAAAACTGGAGCACGACGAGATCATCCCGACGGTGCCGCCGGTGCCGGGTACCGTGCTGGAGGATTATTACCAGCTCATCGAGCACCGCTTCTCCAATCCGAAGATCGGCGACACCATTCGCAGGCTTTGCCTCGACGGCTCCAACCGGCAGCCGAAATTCATCATCCCGACCATCGCCGACCGGCTGAAGGCCGGCAAGGGCGTCGCCGGCCTGGCGCTGGGATCGGCGCTCTGGTGCCGCTACTGCTTCGGCACCACTGATTCAGGCGCGGTCATCGAACCCAATGATCCAAGCTGGGACCGGCTGCAGACGACAGCCAGGGCGGCGAAGGATGCGCCTGCCGCCTGGCTGGCCATGGAGGACATCTATGGCGAGGTCGGCCGCTCGGCGCCGTTTGTCGAGGCCTTTGCCAAGGCGCTCAAGGCGCTCTGGGCCGATGGCGCGCGTGCGACGCTGACGCGCTATCTCGCCGGCAATCTCTAAGATCGGCTCAATGCCGATGAAGCCCTGCCGATGAAGGCCCTTCAATGACGCCTGACCTGGTCATTTTCGACTGCGACGGCGTGCTGGTCGACAGCGAGGCGCTGTCCGTTTCGGCGCTGCTTAGCATGATCACGCTTGCCGGCGGCAGTGTCAGCGAGGATGCCGCCTATGAGCATTTCCTCGGCAAGAGCATGAAAAGCGTTCGCGAAATCCTCGGTCGCGACTTCGGACTTGATATCACTGACCAGCACCTGAGCGCGATGCGCGTCGGGCTGATGCGCAAGTTTCGCGACGAGCTGAAGCCGATCCCCGGCATCGGCCAGGTTTTGCCGAGGCTTACCGCGCCATGCTGCGTTGCTTCCTCCGGCACGCTGGACCGCATCCGCTATGCGCTCGACGTCACCGGGCTGCTCGGGCTGCTCGAGCCGCATCTGTTCAGCGCCGCCATGGTGGCGCGGGGCAAGCCGGCGCCGGACCTTTTTCTCCACGCCGCCGCCAACATGGGAGCGATCCCGCAAAATTGCGTCGTCGTCGAGGACAGCCCCGTCGGCGTCGCGGCGGCACGGGCGGCGGGAATGCGTGTCCTGGCCTTCACCGGCGGCTCGCATGCCGGCAACCCGGCACTGAAAGCGCGGCTTGCGTCGAGTGAACCGGACTTTATATTCGCTGACATGCTGCAACTGCCCGATCTGATTGCAGGCCTGGGAGCGAGAGTAAGAACATCTTGACGAACAGTTTCGTTTGCGCGGTCGATGTCGGCACCGGGAGCGCCCGTGCGGGCATTCTCGACACCAGAGGCACCTTGCTCGGCCGCGCCGAGCATCCGATCGTCATGAACCGGCCGAAGGCCGACCACGCCGAGCACGATTCGCAGGATATCTGGTCGGCGGTCTGCATAGCGGTGCGCGCGGCCAATGAAAAAGCCGGCGTGGCAGCGCAGGATATCGTCGGCATCTCCTTCGACGCCACCTGCTCGCTGGTGGTGCGGGGCAAGGATGGTGGCCAGCTCAGCGTGTCGGTGTCAGCCGAAAGGCGCTGGGACACCATCGTCTGGCTCGATCACCGCGCCATTGCCGAGGCCGATGAATGCACCGAAAGCGGCCACGCCGTGCTCGACTATATCGGCGGCGTCATGTCGCCGGAAATGGAGACGCCGAAGCTGATGTGGCTGAAGCGCAACCTGCCCGCAACATGGAACGAAGCCGGCTATCTATTCGACCTCGCCGACTTTCTCAGTTGGAAGGCAACCGGTTCGCTCGCCCGCTCGCAATGCACGCTGACCGCCAAATGGACCTATCTGGCGCATGAAGAGACCGGCTGGCGGCACGACTTCTTCAAAGCCGTCGGGCTCGGCGATCTTTTCGAGCACGGCAATCTGCCTGACAAGGCCAGCCCGGTGGGCGCCGATATCGGCCGGCTGAGCAAGCAAGCCGCGGCCGAGCTTGGCCTGAGCGAACAATGCCGGGTCGGCGCTGGCGTCATCGATGCCTATGCCGGCGCGCTCGGCGTGCTCGGCGGCTTCGCCGGCGATGAAACCAACATCGGCCGGCATCTGGCGCTGATCGCCGGCACTTCGAGCTGCGTCATGGCAATGTCGCCCGACCCGCAACCCTTTGCCGGGGTCTGGGGCCCGTATTATGGCGCGGCCCTTCCCCGGCTTTGGCTGTCGGAAGGCGGCCAATCGGCCACCGGCGCGCTGCTCGATCACATCATCCGCTGGCACGGCGCCGGCGGCGAGCCGGACGCCGCCATGCACGCCAGGATTGCCCGGCGCGTTGTCGAGTTGCGCGCCATAGAGGGCGAAAATCTGGCCGGAAGGCTGCATGTGCTGCCGGATTTCCATGGCAACCGCTCGCCGCTCGCCGACCCGCATGCCGTCGGCGTCATCAGCGGTCTGACGCTGGATTCCTCCTTCGACAGCATGTGCAAGCTGTATTGGCGCACCGCCGTCAGCATTGCGCTGGGCGTGCGCCATGTGCTGGAAGCGCTGAACGAGAACGGCTATCTGATCGACACGCTGCATGTCACCGGCGGTCACACCAAAAACCCGCTGCTGATGGAGCTTTATGCCGACGCTACCGGCTGCACGGTGGTCGAGCCGCTGGCCGATGAGGCGGTGCTGCTCGGCACCGGCATGATCGCCGCCACCGCCGCCGGACTTTTTCCCGATTTGAACGCCGCCTGCGTCGCCATGCAGCAAGGCGGCAAGACGCGAGAGCCCAATTCGCCGGCCGCCGGCCGGTTCGACCGCGACTACCGGGTGTTTTTGGAGATGCACCGACAGCGGCAGGCGCTGGATGCGATCAGGTAGTCTCGAATGGCCTGCAATGCGTCTGCTATCTCTGATTCCATCGCCGGATAATTGGCTCGCCAAGGTCGTGCTCATAACCGAGCACGCTTGTGCTGGCGGTATCCAGCACGAACAAGGCGCCATCTTGCGGCGGCAGGCCGAGCCAGCGCGCCGTCAGCACCCGCA
Source organism: Mesorhizobium sp. WSM4817 (assembly GCF_055811135.1). Taxonomy (NCBI): domain Bacteria; kingdom Pseudomonadati; phylum Pseudomonadota; class Alphaproteobacteria; order Hyphomicrobiales; family Phyllobacteriaceae; genus Mesorhizobium; species Mesorhizobium sp. WSM4817. Next base: position 553,234 of record NZ_JBVVQQ010000001.1, read on the forward strand.
GGAAATGCGAGCTTGAGAACACCAGGACATTGCCGTTGACGTCGCGCAATTCATTGACGATCCGATCCGCCCTCGCGCCGACATCCTCTGCCGCCTCGCCGTCAGGGCAGCCATCGCGAAACAGACGCCAGCCGGGGCGTTCGATGAGGATCTGCTTCGTGGTCAGTCCCTCGTAGGCGCCGTAATCCCATTCCGCCAGATCGGCCTTCTTCACGCCGGCCGAACCGAAGCCGGCCAGTGTACAAGTCTTGAAGGCGCGCTGCGACGGGCTCGACCAGACAGCCTGGAACGAAAGCCCCTGCAACCGCTCGGCGACCCGCCCGGCGGCCGCCTCGCCGGCTGGCGTCAACGGTATGTCGGTCAGGCCGGTGTGCTTTCCCGACGCGCTCCATTCCGTCTCGCCATGCCGAACCAGATGGATTTCGGGAAACGCGCTCATCCGCATGCCCTTTCGAGACACTGGGTATACAGCCTGCCCGGCTAGAAACCGCCTGAAGAGCAGACCTCATCGACTTCTACACTTCTACAGTCGCTGCTTCCGACGGTATTGCAAGCGGCGCGACCGGATCTCACGAGGGTCGGCGACGATCATCGCAACTTTTCGAAATGCGCCGGCGGAGGCGGATGATCCAGAGATATCCAGAGAAGAGACAGCGGGATCTGCTACCGGGTCGTGCGATCATTGTTTGGAGTAGCGCTGCTGATCTCCAGAACGAGCTTTCTGCGAATGGCGACCGAATAGTCGGCGGGTGAAGCGGGAGCGATGACGAATGATCCTGCCCCGCCGATGACATTCTCCCTGAAGTAGCCGGGAAGGTCGGTGGTGATGCCAGGCTCGGTTCGCTCCACTGCGATTGCGTTGATGATGTAACCCTTGGCAACCGCTCGCCGGCGGCTTTCCGTCACCGGCAACCCGTCATTGTTGGTTCCATTCGAGGAGACACTGATAATGTTCTTTCTTGCAGTTCCCGGAAACCCGTCGAGCAATTGGCCGCTTACGTCGATCGCGAAGGAAAGAGACGTTCTTCCGCGAGAGCTGCGCCCTTGACCCGTGTCGCCCGCCCTGTCGATGGTTGAGGCCGCAGCTGCAGCTTGCCCACTGTCGCATATTGTCGTCCACGGCAGCACCGTCTGGAGGCGTCCAACGCTCGACCATTGGATGTAAGTGATGGCAATACATCCGACCAGGCCGCCGGCGATGGCGTACGCCACCTCTTTGGAACGGAGTGCGTCGACATGCCCCTGTCGCTGCAGGGTCGCATGTTCGATGTTTATTGAGGCGGACTTGTCGACCGCAAAGACGATCGCCGCATCGACATCGTTTGCCCAGGCCTTCGCGCCAGGGAAGGGTACAATGGCGGCAAGCAAGCAAACGCCGGAAACGAGGCTGCGGAGGCTCCGCAGCGTTGCATGAGACATAGGGCGTTTCCTCGTTCCCCGCTTAAGGCGCGTCGCGTTTGAACCGATTCATGCGACGCGCTTGAAGTCTTTGTTTTTGTGCATGCTGTTGTTCCAAAACCGCCGCACACCTTTGGGTCAAGCCCAGGGGCACGCTTTTGGGCGATATGCACTAGCCGCGAAATTCTAGATGAACCCGACATTCTCGCTTCTCCAGGCAAGCACCGTCATCGTCCATTTGAATGACAGGGCACAGCGCCGTACGCCTTGCTGGCTCAACGCTTCCCCTAAGCCAGCCCCCTTGCCATAGCTGCCCATTTCGTGGACAAGCCGTGCAGATAATGCGGAATCCGGGCCGATCACGGCCATTTTCCGCGCTGAGACGCGGCTTCCGGCCCTTTTTGCCGACGCGCCGCAATCGGATAGGCGAAATAATGTCTGCGATCGAAGCCGGCGCGCGCGCGCCGGAAAATCTTTGGCGTCGGGAAATCAAGGCGACGCTGGCGCTCGCCTGGCCGATGGTGCTCACCAATCTCGGCCAGACCGCGATGACCGCCACCGATGTCATGATGATGGGGCGGCTGGGTCCGGACACGCTGGCCAGCGGCGCGCTCGGCGCCAACCTCTATTTCATGCCGCTGATCTTCGGGCTCGGCCTGATGTTGGCGACCTCGCCGATGATCGCCACGGAACTCGGCCGCCGTCGCCACTCGGTGCGCGATCTGCGCCGCACCGTGCGGCAGGGCCTGTGGCTGGCAATCCTCATCTCAATCCCGATCTGGATATTTCTCTGGTACGGCGAGGCCGTGTTGCTGGCGATGGGCCAGGAACCGGCGCTGGCGTATCAGGCCGGCATCTACCTGCGCTGGCTCGAATGGGCGGTGCTGCCGTTCTATGGCTATATCGTCCTGCGCTCGTTCATCTCGGCGCTGGAGCGGCCGGGTTGGGCGCTGGTCATCGTCTTCGTTGCCGTCGCCTGCAATGTGTTCTTCAACTGGGTGTTCATGTTCGGCAATCTCGGCGCTCCTTCGATGGGCATCGCCGGCTCCGGCCTCGCCACCACGCTGTCCAGCATGCTGATGTTCGCCGGCATGGCGGCGGTGGTGACGCTTGAGCCGAAGTTTCGCCGCTACCAACTGTTCGGGCGGTTCTGGCGGGCCGACTGGCCGCGCTTCAAGGGCCTGCTGCGGCTCGGCCTGCCGATCGCCGGCCTGCTTGCCTTCGAGGTGACGATCTTCAACGCGGCGGCCCTCCTCATGGGGCTGATCGACGCCGCCTCGCTCGCGGCGCATGCCATCGCCATCCAGATCGCTTCGATCAGCTTCATGGTGCCGCTTGGCCTCAACCAGGCGGCGACGGTGCGCGTCGGGCTCGCCCATGGCGCCGGCAATCCGGAAGGGGTTTCCCGTGCCGGCTGGACCGCTTTTGTCATCGGCGTCTCATTCATGGCGCTGATGGGGCTGGTGATGATCCTGTGGCCGCAATTGCTGATCAGCGCCTTCATCGATCTTGCCGACCCGGCCAATGCCACTGTGATCGGGCTTGCCGTGTCGTTCCTGGCCTTTGCCGCGCTGTTCCAGATTTTCGATGGCGCCCAGGCCGTGGCCGCCGGCATGCTGCGCGGCCTGCACGACACCCAGGTGCCGATGATCTATGCCGCGATCGGCTATTGGGGCATCGGCCTGCCGCTCGGCGTGCTGCTCGCCTTCCATTCCGGGCTCGACGGCGTCGGCATCTGGATCGGTCTATCGTTGGGGCTGGCGGTGGTGGCGGCGCTGCTCCTGGCGCGCTGGCTGCGGCGCGCTAGGATAGCGCCCCCCCGCTGCGTTTGGGGTTGTTGTAAGCGGCGTAGTGACGAAGCAGGGCGGGGGGGGGGGCCCACGACCGCGGCACCGCGGTCGCGGCAATGGCCATCGCCTTCACCCGGTTTGTCCAATCGCACACCGATATTTCAGGTGTGATCGGTATCGGCGGCGGTGGCGGCACTTCGATCATCACATCCGGCATGCGCGCGCTGCCGCTCGGCCTGCCCAAGATCATGGTCTCGACGCTCGCCTCGGGCGACACCGCGCCTTATGTCGATGTCTCCGACATCGTCATGATGCCGTCGGTGACCGACATGGCCGGCTTGAACCGGCTGTCTCGCGTCGTGCTGCACAACGCCGCCCAGGCGATAGCAGCCATGTCTGCAAAACCGGCGCCGCCGCCCGACGGCAAACCGTCGATCGGGCTCACCATGTTCGGCGTCACCACGCCGTGCGTGACTTCGATCGCCGACGAGCTTCGTTCGAGCTATGACTGCATGGTCTTCCACGCCACCGGCACCGGCGGCCGCACCATGGAGAAGCTGGCCGACAGCGGCTTGCTGTCCGGCGTCATCGACATCACGACGACAGAAGTCTGCGACCTCCTGTTCGGCGGCGTTCTGCCGGCAACCGAAGACCGTTTCGGCGCGATCGCCCGCACGAAGTCGCCCTATGTCGGCTCGGTCGGCGCGCTCGATATGGTGAATTTCTGGGCGCCGCCGACCATTCCGGAACGCTATAGCGGACGGCTGTTTTACGAGCACAATCCGAACGTGACGCTAATGCGTACGACGCCTGACGAAAGCCGCAGGATCGGCGAATGGATCGGTGCAAGACTAAGCCTTTGCGAGGGACCGGTCCGGTTCCTCATTCCCGAAAAGGGCGTTTCGGCGCTCGACATCGAAGGCGGCGCCTTCTTCGACCCCGAGGCCGATGCAGCACTCTTCGAGGCCATCGAGCGCACGATCCTGCCGGATAACACGCGTCGCGTGATCCGCTTGCCGCTGCACATCAACGATCCCGAATTCGCCAAGGCTGCGGTTGCGGCTTTTCTCGACATCGCCAGACAGTGAGAGACGAAGCCATGCCCGCCATACCGCGCAAGAAGATCCTGGAAAAGTTCCGCAAGATGATTGCCGGCGGCGTACCGATCGTCGGCGGCGGCGCCGGCACCGGGCTGTCGGCCAAGGCCGAGGAGGCCGGCGGCATCGACCTGATCATCATCTACAATTCCGGCCGCTACCGCATGGCCGGCCGCGGCTCGGCTGCCGGCCTGCTCGCCTATGGCAACGCCAACGAGATCGTCAAGGAAATGGCCTACGAGGTGCTGCCGGTGGTGAAGAAGACACCGGTGCTGGCCGGCGTCAACGGCACCGATCCTTTCGTCATCATGCCGCTGCTGCTGGCCGAGCTGAAGACGATGGGTTTTTCCGGCGTGCAGAACTTTCCGACCATCGGCCTGTTCGACGGCCAGATGCGGCAGAGTTTCGAGGAAACCGGCATGGGCTTCGGGCTCGAGGTCGACATGATCGCCGCGGCACACGAACTCGATCTCCTGACCACGCCCTATGTGTTCAACCCCGATGAGGCGCGCGCCATGACCAAGGCCGGTGCCGACATCGTCGTCGCTCATATGGGAGTGACCACCGGCGGCTCGATCGGTGCGACGTCGGCCAAATCGCTCGACGACTGCGTGACCGAGATCGACGCCATCGCTGAAGCGGCGCGTGCGGTGCGCAAGGATGTCATCCTGCTTTGCCATGGCGGGCCGATCTCGATGCCGGACGATGCCCGCTACATCCTCGAACGCTGCAAGGGCCTGCACGGCTTTTACGGGGCAAGCTCGATGGAGCGGCTGCCTGCGGAAGCGGCGATCGCCAGGCAGACTGCCGATTTCAAGGCGGTCTCGCTGGAGCATCGGACCCAAAAGTGGGAACCGGTTTTGGGAAAATCCGATGCGCAAACAAAAAAAAGCGGTGCCAAGACGACCGCGAAGAAAAAGAAGGGATGAGACGATGACCGACAAGAGCAAGGTGTTTGTCTACCCGAAGGATGTCAGCGCCTTCGGCTTCGACTGGGGCAGGCTGTCGCTGACGGTGGCGCCCGAGGTGAACGGCGCCACGCGCTTTTCCGGCGGCGTCGTCGACCTGCCCTCCGGCAAGGGCCACACGCGCCACAACCATCCGGGTGCGGAAGAGATCATCTTCGTCATATCAGGCAATGGCAAGCAGATGGTCGAGGACGAGGACGGCAATCCGGTCGTCGAGAAGGTCGGCCCCGGCTGCACCATCTATGTGCCGGAAAGCCGCTTCCACTCGACACTGAACACCGGCGATGCGCCCATGCAGCTTTTCGTCGTCTATTCGCCGGCTGGGCCTGAACTGGCGTTGCGCGACCTGCCGGATTTCAGGCTGCTGCCGCCGGGCGCGTGACCTTTTTCTCGGGCAGCGCTGCCCCTCATTGCCCTGCCGGGCATTTCTCCCCGTAAACGGGGAGAAAGGTCGCCCTCGTTACGGTTTCGCCACTCACAAGCGTTGCAGAATAAGCACCAAGGCTGCGGCCATGTCCCTTCTCCCCGTCCTATACGGGGAGAAGGTGCCGGCAGGCGGATGAGGGGCGGCGCCGCCCATTGCGGGAGATTATGCCACCCCACCTCTGTTCCAGCCCCTGCCCCGGTCGCCGAACATGACGTAGCCGCTATCGGTGACCGCCAGCGTGTCTTCGAGCTTGATGAAGCCGCGCGTCGGGTGATGCATCGTCGTCTCGACCGAGAGCACCATGTTTTTCTCCAGCGGCTTTTCGGCATAGGTGCCTTCATAGGTCACCGGATGGTTGGTCATCAGGAACGGAGCTTCATGTGTGATCAGCCCCATGCCGTGGGCAAAGAAATCGGTATAGGGCGCGACCTTGGATATCTTCAGCACGCCTTCCGCGTAGGAAATCATGTCACCACCCAGCGTGCCGGCGCGTACCTTCGAAAAGGCCGCCTGCTGCACGGCCTCGACTTCGGCCAACAGATCCTCGAGTTCGGCATCGGGCTCGCCCAGAATGCCCATGCGACAGAGGTCGCCGATATAGCCGTGATAATTGCCGCCGGAATCGATCGACATCACCTCGCCCTTCTTCCATGCCTGCGGCGAGCCGGCGCGGTTGTGGCTGGCGCCCAGCGTCAGCAGGCAATATTCAAAATGCGCGCCGCGATTGGTCTCCTCGCGCCGCAGCTGCTCGATGATCTCGGTCTTGGTCGTGCCTTCGCGCGCCCAGGCAATGGTCGCCAGCATGGAATCGGTGATCAGTTCAGAGGCGATGCGCAGCTTCTCCAGCTCCGCATCCGTCTTGATCGCCCGCATCCGCTCCAGCATATCGGTCGCATCGATCAGCTTGGCATCAGGCAGCGCCTTGCGGATCAGCGTGTAGGCATCCGACGGCAGGAAAGCCGGCTCGATGCCGATGCGGGCGTCGCCCTTGCCGATTTTCGCCAGGTGCTCGACCGCGAGATTGGCGGCGTCGAGCGTGCCCCAGCAGGCGGCGTGCAAGGTCGGCGTCCAGAACGGGTTGTTCTGGTGCTCGGCGCCCTCCATGCGATTGCCGATATAGGCGGCGTGGTCCGGCCCACCCTTCTCGTAGACGACAACAGGCAAATAGCGGCTGTGGCCGATCGCATCCATGGCGGCGAAGAAGATGAACTTGTAGCCGCCAAGCAGATATTGCGTGTTGTGCTTGGAGGTGGCGACCAGCACATCGATGCCGGCTTCCTCCATCAGCCGATCGACCCTGGCATGATCGAACGGGATGGTGCTGGCGGCATTCTTACCCGGAACGACGTTCATCTTTCTCTCCCTGAATTCCCTGGCCGGCCGCTCGGATCGCCGGCGGCGCCCAGTCTTCGACGAGACAAGTCTGGTCCTACCAGATAAGGTCGGCTTGGACCGCTTCCTGTAACTGGTCCAGAGGACGAAATTTTCAAAGCCACATGAGGATGCGCCAAATCCGTCTCTGGCGAAACCCTCGGCAAGGCTCATAATCACCCTTGCAAGGATGCCGTCTGGCGTCCGAGGGTAGTGGCCACCCGGGCCAGAGTGGCTGAGAGGGACGGAGTTCGATCATGTCAGAGGTCACGATTTCCAGACGCAGCGTGCTTGCCGGTTCGGCACTGCTGCTGGCTTCGACGGCGCTGCCGACGATCGGCTGGGCACAGACGCCGAAGAAAGGCGGGCGGTTGGTCGTCGCCGCCGATTCCGAGCCGCGCAACCTCAACCCGGCGATCGTCGCGTCCAACGGCGTCTTCTTCATTTCGAGCAAGATCGTGGAACCGCTGGCCGAGGCGTCCTTTGACGGCAAGGACGGGCTCGACCCGCGCCTGGCGATAAGCTGGGAGGGCGCCGCCGACGGCTTGTCGGTAACGTTCAAATTGCGCGAGGGCGTCAAATGGCATGACGGCAAACCCTTTACCTCCGCCGACGTCGCGTTCTCGGCGCTGCAGATCTGGAAGCCGCTGCAGAATCTCGGCCGCACCGTGTTCAAGGATCTGGAGGCGGTCGACACGCCGGACGAACTGACGGCGGTGTTCAAATTCGCCAAACCGACACCGTTCCAGCTGATCCGCAACGCCTTGCCGGCGCTGACCAGCGTGGTGCCGAAGCACATCTACGAGACAGGCAAGATCGAAGAGAACCCGGCGAACAATGCGCCTGTTGGCACCGGCCCGTTCAAATTCGCCGAACACAAGTCAGGCGAATATTACCGACTGGAGAAGAATGGCGACTATTGGGGCAAGGACCAACCTTACCTCGACGAGATCATCTACCAGGTGCTGCCCGACCGCACCTCGGCGGCAAGCGCGCTTGAGGCCGAAGAGATCCAGCTCGCCGCCTTTTCCGCGGTGCCGCTGGCCGATCTCGACCGCATCTCAAAAGTGCCTGGCCTCAAGGTGATCACCAAGGGTTATGAGGCGCTGACTTATCAGCTCGTCGTCGAAATCAATCATCGCCGCAAGGAACTGGCCGACGTGAAGGTGCGCCAGGCGATCGCCCACGCCATTGACAAGGATTTCGTCGTCAAGACGGTGTTCCTCGGCTATGCCGCCACCGCCACCGGCCCGGTGCCGAAAAACGATCCGCAGTTCTATACGGCCGATGTGCCGACCTATGCCTTCGACGTGGCCAAGGCCAACGCTCGGCTCGACGAAGCCGGCTACAGCAGGGGTGACGACGGCAAGCGCTTTTCGCTGAAGCTGCTGCCGGCGCCCTATTTCAACGAGACCAAGCAGTTCGGCGACTATCTGCGCCAGGCGCTCGCCGCCATCGGCATCGACGCCCAGCTGGCCAACAACGACTCGGCCGCGCACATCAAGGCCGTCTACACCGACCACGCCTTCGACCTTGCGGTCGGGCCGCCGGTGTTCCGCGGCGATCCGGCGATCTCGACCACCATCCTGGTGCAGAGCGGCATCCCGGACGGCGTGCCGTTCTCCAACCAGGGCGGCTACAAGAACGACGAACTCGACGCCCTCGTCGCCAAGGCGTCCGAGACGCTCGACCCCGCCGCGCGGACGGAGCTTTACAAGGAGTTTCAAAAAAAGGTCGCAGCCGACCTGCCGCTGATCAATGTCGCCGAATGGAGCTTCATCAGCGTTGTCAGAGACACGGTGGGGAATGTCGCCAACAACCCGCGCTGGGCGGTGTCGAACTGGGCGGACACCTGGCTGAAGGGGTGAGCTGCGGGTTAATTGAGATTGACCTTCGCCAATAGGTGAAGTTGGTAATGTCCGTGCTCGACGATACCCCCCTCTGTCCTGTCGGACATCTCCCCCTCAAGGGGGGAGATTCGCTTGCTTTGGCGACGGCCCTTCCCTCAGCAACGTTTGCGATTGGCGCCACGGCTAGTGACGGCCAATCTCCCCCCTTGAGGGGGAGATGTCCGGCAGGACAGAGGGGGGTGCCTAGGCTCGGCATTTCTCAGGATCGGCATACCGCCAAGCAGCCGGCGCCGCCATGACCCGCGCGCTTCTCCTCCTTCGCCGTCGCCTCGTCGGCAGTGTCTTCGTGCTGCTGCTTGTCGTGATCGGCACTTTCCTGTTGCTGGAAGCCGCCCCCGGCGACGCGGTCGACGCCTACATCGTCTCGACCGGCGGCGACGCCGGCATGATCGAACTGCTGCGCCATCGCTGGGGCCTCGACCAGTCGGCGTTGACGCGGCTAGCGACCTATCTCTGGGCGCTGCTGCATCTCGACCTCGGCCAGTCGGTGACCTTCTCGCGGCCAATCCGCGACGTCATCCTCGAGCGCCTGCCCAACACGCTGCTGTTGATGGGCAGCGCCACCGCGCTCTCCTTCGGGCTCGGCTCGGCGCTCGGCATCTATGCCGGCGCCAGGCCCGGCGGCTTTCGCGACCGCTTGCTGTCGATCGGCTCGCTGGCGCTCTATGCTGTTCCCGGATTCTGGCTCGGGCTGGTGCTGATCATCGTCTTTGCCGTCGACCTGCGCTGGTTCCCGATCGGCGGCATCGAGAGCATCGCGTCGGGCAAGACCGGCCTTGACCGCGCGGCCGATATTGCCCGCCATCTCGTCCTGCCGGTGTCGGCACTCGGCTTCATCTATCTGGCACTCTATCTGCGCATGATGCGCGCCGGCATGGCCGAGGTCTGGCGGCAGGATTTTGTCCTCGCCGCCCGCGCCAAAGGGCTCTCCCGCCGCCGCATCGTGCTCGCCCACGTCGCCCGCAACGCGCTGTTGCCGCTGGTCACCATGCTCGGCCTGCAATCGGCGCAGATGCTCGGCGGCAGCGTCGTCATCGAAAGCGTCTTTTCCGTGCCCGGGCTTGGCCGGCTGGCGCAGGAAGCGGTGGCAGCGCGCGACACGCCGCTGCTGCTCGGCATCATCCTGGTCAGCGCCGTTCTGGTCATCGTTATCAACCTTCTTGTCGACGTCGCCTACGCCTTCCTCGATCCGCGCGTCGGCGCTAGCGAGGCCAGCGCGTGAGCCCGCTTCGCCGCTTTCTTCGCACGCCGGAAGCGGTCGCCGGCGCGATCATCCTGGTAGCGTTGTTCGCCATGGCGCTGACAGCGCCTTTGTTCTTTCCCGGCGACCCGCAAGCCATTGCCGGGCCGGCATTGCTGCCGCCCTTTCAGGACTGGTCGCTGCCGCTCGGCACCGACCGGCTCGGCCGCGACGTGCTGGCCGCGCTTGTCCACGGCGCCGGTACGTCGCTGGCGGTCGGGCTGGCGGCAGCGGCAGCAGCTCTTGCCGTCGGCGCAATAGTCGGCACGCTGGCCGGCTTTGCCCGCGGGCTCGTCGACGAGGTGCTAATGCGCATTACCGACGCCTTCCAGACCGTGCCGAGCTTCCTGCTGGCGCTGGCTTTCGTCAGTGTCGTCGGGCCGTCGCTCGGAGTCGTCGTTGCGGCGATCGCGCTCGGCGCCTGGACGGGGCCGGCGCGCGTTGCACGAGCCGAAGTGCTGTCGATCCGCGAGCGCGATTTTGTCGCCGGCGCCCGCGTGATCGGCATGCATCCGCTGGAGATCGCCTTGCGCGAAGTCCTGCCCAACGCATTGCCACCGGTGCTGGCATTGTCGTCGGTGATCGTCGCCGCCGCGATCCTCACCGAAGCGGCCCTTTCGTTTCTCGGCCTCGGCGACCCCAACCGCGTGACCTGGGGCGGCATGATCGCCGAAGGTCGCGCCGTGCTGCGCACCGCGCCCTTCCTGTCGATCATTCCCGGCGTAGCGCTCGTGCTGACCGTGCTCGGCGTCTATCTCGCCGGCGAAGGCGTCGTCGAAACGGCCGCGGTGAGAAGGAGCCTGTCGTGACGGCGCTGCTTTCGATCCGCGATCTGACGGTGACCTATCGCCGCGACGGCAGCGAGGTGGCGGCGCTGAACCATGTCAGCCTCGATGTCACCGCCGGCGAGCGCTTCGCCATCATCGGCGAGAGCGGTTCGGGCAAGAGCACGCTGGCGCTGGCCATTGCCGGGTTGTTGCCGGGTTCTTCCAAGGTTGGAGGCTCGATCGAGTGGTTTTTGCCATCCTTTGGTGCCAAGGCACCCCCCTCTGTCCTGCCGGACATCTCCCCCTCAAGGGGGGAGATTGGCAGTTCCGTCGCCGGCACTGCAGCCTTGGAGATTGGCGAAAGCGGAAATGACAGCGCAATCTCCCCCCTTGAGGGGGAGATGTCCGGCAGGACAGAGGGGGGTCTCACAGAACGCAAGCCTCTAAAATCCGCCGCCGAACCCAGCCACACCCCCCTCAGTGGCCGCGATATCGGCTTCGTCTTCCAGGACCCGTCGGCCAGCCTCGATCCGGTAATGGCGGTTGGCGAGCAGATCGCGGAAGTCGCGCACACGCATCTTGGTCTGACTTGGTCGCAATCCTATGCCAAGGCAAAAGCCCTGCTCGAACGCGTCCGCCTGCCCGACCCGGACGCCGCTTTGCGCGCCTACCCGCACCAGCTTTCCGGCGGCCAGAAGCAACGCGTGGCGATCGCCGCGGCGATCGCGGCCGGTCCGAAACTGCTGATCGCCGATGAGGCGACCAGCGCGCTCGACACCATCGTGCAGGCCGAGATCGTCGCGCTGATCCGGAAATTGGTGGCCGAGGACGGCATGACGCTGCTGTTCGTCAGCCACGACATCGCGTTGGCCGCCGAGCTGGCCGAGCGCATCGCCGTGTTCCGGCACGGCGAGCTGGTCGAGCTCGGCACGACGGCGCAGATCGTCGCTAGTCCGCGCCACGCCTACACAAGAGCGCTGCTTAACGCCCATCTCGGCCTCGACTCCGAACCGCTGCTGCAGCAGTCAGGAGCGTCGCGGTGAGCCGTCCATTGCTGGCTGTTTCCGGCCTGACCAAACGATATCGTCGCGGCGGCAAGACAATCGCCGCCGTCGATGATGCCTCCTTTCATATCGAGGCCGGCGAGACGCTGGCGCTGGCCGGCCCTTCCGGCAGTGGCAAGTCGACGGTCGCGCGGCTGCTGCTGCGGCTGATCGAACCGGACGCCGGCCGTATCGAGTTTGAGGGTGGCGATTTCCTGTCCCTGAACGGCGCTGCCTTGCGCGCACGGCGCGCGCGTTTGCAAATGGTCTTCCAGGACCCGCTCGCCGCCTTCAATCCGCGCGCCAGCGTGGCGCGTGTGCTTGACGATCCCTTGCGCATCCATGGCATCGCAGCCCGATCAGAACGCCCGCGCCGCATCGCCGCTCTGCTCGAGCGCGTCGGCCTGAGCGCTGATCTCGCCGCTCGTGTCATCCACGAGATCTCGGGCGGCCAGCGCCAGCGCATCGCGATCGCTCGCGCCATCGCCACAAACCCGTCGCTGATCATCCTCGACGAGGCAGTGTCCGCGCTCGACGTATCGGTGCGCCGGCAGATCCTGCAATTGCTGCTCGATCTGCAACGCGAGCAACGGATCGCCTATCTTTTCATTTCGCATGATCTCGGCGTCATCAGCGCCATCGCCCATCGTGTCGTCATTCTCGATGCCGGCCGCGTCGCCGAAAGCGGCAACGCCCGCGCGGTCATCGGTGCCCCGCAGTCGGCGATCGGCAAGGCGCTGATGGCGGCAGCGCCAAAACTGAACAGGACCAGCATGCAGGGCGCCTCGTGACAGATATCGAAACCAGCTGAAACTGTCGTACAAGCTCGGCGACGCAGCGGACCGTCAGTAACCCAGCGCGCAACCATCCTTGCGTGGATCGGACGCGCCGGTAAGCGTGCCCTTGTCCCAGTCGATCAGCACCAGCTGGCCGCCGCCATGCGGCTCGGTTGGGACGGACACGTCGTGACCGCGCTCGCGCAGGCCGGCGATCGCCTCGGCCGGAACGCCACGCTCGGCCTCCACAGTGTTCTGTCGGTAAAACACGCGTGGCGCATCCAGCGCCTCCTGCGGGTCCATGCCGAAGTCGATCATGTTGGTGAGCAAATGGACATGGCCGAACGGCTGGTAGCCGCCGCCCATCACGCCAAACGGCATGACTGCCCTGCCCTTGGCTGTCACCATGCCCGGCATGATGGTGTGCATCGGGCGTTTTCCCGGTGCGATGCGGTTTGGGTGGTCCGCCGCCAGGCGGAAGCTGCTGCCGCGATTCTGCAGGACGACGCCGGTCCTGGGGCCGACCACGCCGCTGCCGAACGAACCAAAGGTCGAGTTGATGAAGCTGACCGCATTACGGTCGCGGTCGACCACGGAGATGTAGACGGTATCGCTCGGCTGAAGCTCCAGCCGTGGCAGATGCGTCATTGCACGCGCCGGATCGATCTCGGCGCGAAGCTGGTCGGCATAGGATCTGGACAACAACTGCTCTACGGGGACATGGACCTGGTTCTGGTCGCCGATGAAATTGTCGCGGTCCTGATAGGCAAGCCGCCCCGCCTCGATCTCGAGATGAAAGCGCTCGGCGCCGTTCGGTTCCAGCGAACCGAGCGAGAAGCCCGACAGCACGTTCAGCATGATCAGTGCCGTCAGCCCCTGGTTGTTCGGCGGCATCTGATGAATGTCGTAACCTCGGTAGGATGTGCCGACGGGCCTGACATAGTCGCCCTTCGTCGCCGAAAAATCCTCGAGCGCATGCAGCCCGCCAAGCGCGCGCAGACGCGAAACCATGTCGTCGGCGACCTCGCCTTCATAGAAGCCGGCACGGCCACGGCGCGAGACGATGCGCAGGGTTTCGGCCAGTTGCGGCTGCCGGTGCAGCTCGCCGGCCAGCGGCGCCTTTCCATCCGGCAGAAATATCCGCGCGGCATGTTCGTCGGCGGCCAGCAAGGCAGCACTTTCGGCCCAGTCGAAGGCCACGCGGTCTTGGACGACATAACCCTGTTCGGCGTAATGTATGGCCGGAGCGAGCGCGACGTCGATGCCCTTCCTGCCGTGATCATCGAGCAGCCGGCACCACGCGTCGACGGCGCCCGGCACGGTGACTGCGTGCGGACCGGACTCAGGCAGTTCGTCGTGCCCCTTGTCCAGATACCACTGCGCCTCTGCTGCCGCAGGTGCGCGGCCGGAGCCGTTGAAGGCCAGAACCTCGCCTTGACCGTTGGGACAATAGAGGACGAAACAGTCGCCGCCGATACCCGTCGATTGCGGCTCGACCACCGCCTGCACCGCCGCCGCGCAAACGGCTGCGTCCATTGCATTGCCGCCGGACCGCAGCATCTCGATCGCCGCCAGCGTCGCCAGCGGGTGCGATGTCGCGGCCATCGCTTCCGTCGCACGAACCGGCGACCGTCCGGGGAGTTGAAAATCACGCATGCAGTTCAATAGCCTCCGACCAACCAGATGTGAACTGGCAACAGCAGCCAAAGGGCTGCGCCACCGAAAGCAGCACTAACGACGGAACGATCACCATGGCAGCGCTCAACCCTCGGAAGCTGCCGATCTCAATCAGCGAATCTGAAACTGTTCGTGGTGTAATCGGGGTAGGCGTCCAGACTGTCGAAAAGCTCGGCCAGGTCAGGGGTGTCTGCCAATATTCCGGACAAGACCAGCGCGGTCGCCACGCCGGCACCAATTCCACCGGCGACATCGTGTTCGACGCTGTCGCCGACACAGACCACGCTGCTGCGGTCCGGGTTGCCCGCCAGCGCCAGCGCGGCGTTGAAGATCGGCGTGTAGGGCTTGCCGATGCGGGTGACGCTGCCGCCGAGGCTCTCGTAGAGATCCGCAAGCTGGCCGGCGCCAAAGCGAGGCCCCACTGCTGTCAGCATGATCTTGTCGGGATTGGTGCAGAAGCACGGCACCTGCCGCATTGCTGCCGGCGCAAAAAGCCGGCGATAGTGCTCGATATCGTAGCGGTCGCCCTCGCTGGCGGCGATCAGCACCAGCTCGGCATCGTCGCCGTCGCTGGTCAGGGTAAAAGGCAGGCCTTCAATCGCCGAGCGGTCGCCCTCGCGGCTGATCAGCAGGCACTTTGTGTTTGGGCGCAGCTTTCCGGATATCGCCATTTCGTGGAAGGACCGCCACGCGATCTCGCCGGAAGAGACAAATTGATCCCAGCTTCCTGGTTCGAAGCCGAGCTTCAGCAAGCGGGCCTCATTGGGCCGCGCCCGCCTGCCGGAATTCGAGACCAGCACGATCGTCCTGCCTGCGCGCTTCAGCGCCGACAACGCCTCCACGGCGCCCGGATAGGGGTTCGTGCCGTCGTGCAGCACGCCGAACTGATCGAGCAGGAACACCTGATAGCGCTCGACCAGCGCTCCGATGCCGTCGAGATGGTCGACTGGTTTCGTGCTCACAACAGCCCCGCTGCGATTGCGCCCATCAGCGCCAGCCGCGCCGTGCCGGCGGCCGCCTCGTCCGAAAGCGCCGGCAGAAAATCGACACCCAGCTTGCGCTGCCGGATCGCGGTCCAGGCGGGATTTGCCGCACCGCCGCCGACGCTCCTGACCGACGTCAATCGGGGGGTGCCAAGTGCGGCAAGCCGGCGATAGCCGAGCGCCTCGATCGCCGCAATGCCCTCGAACATCGCTTTCAGATAGTCGGCGTCGTCCGCCGGCCGCGGCGTCAGGCGTGGTGGCAAATCAGGATCGGCGATCGGAAAGCGTTCGCCAACCGCGGGAAGCGGATAATAGTCGAGACCGGTCTCGTTCATAGGGTCGATCACCGCACTCAATTCGATGATGCGCGCGAGAGAAAAATGCTGCGCCAGCACCTTGCCGCCCGAATTCGACGCACCACCCGCTAGATAAGCATCTCCCAGCCGGTGGCTATAGATGCCGAACTGCGGCGCCGAGATCGGCCGGTCGGAGAGGATCTTGATGGTCAGCGAGGACCCCAGCGCGGTGACGCCGTCGCCAACAGCCGCAGCCCCCGTCGCCAGGAACGACGCGCAGCCATCCGTCGTGCCGGCGACCACGGCGACGTCGCGCGCCAGGCCGAACAGGTCCGCGGCGTTCGCGGTGAGCTTTCCCGTGACATCGCCCGGCTTGACGACACCAGGCAGGAATCCCATGCGCATCCCGGTCGCCGCGATCCAGTCCGGCCAGCGCCGCGCCTCGACGTCGTAGCCGGTTTTCAAGGCATTGTTCTCGTCGCTGATGTCGAAGCGGCCGGAAAACTGTCCCGCGATCCAGTCGGCCTGATGCAGCACCGCGGCGACGCCGGGCTGCCGCTGGGACGACAGCGCCTTGGCGAGACCGGACGTCGCCCCACGGGCTGCGCTCGCGGCCGGCGCCTCGCGCGCGATCACCGCCAGAATGGCGTCGTCGTCGACCTTGTCGTTGTACATCAACGGCTCAGCCAGCGGTCGTCCGGCGCCGTCGACCGGCAGCAGCGTGCCCGAAGTGCCGTCGACGGCGATCGAGAGCACCGCCGCGCGATCGATGCCCGAAAGCAGTTCCGCCAGCGCCGCGCCGACCGCTGACCACCATACGGAGGGGTCGCGGGCATTCTGGCCAAATCTGTCGAGTGGAACGGCGGAACGCGCGGCAATCGAAAAGTCCGGCCGCATGGCGACGGCGCGGGCGCCTGATGTGCCGATGTCGATTCCGATCGAAAGCGGGCCGGTTGACAACGCCATGTCAGCTGCCGGCTGCATTGAGTTTCTGGCGGTACTGCTCGGCGTCCCAGTTGATCAGTTCGTCGTTCTCGGCGGCGGTCAGATAGTTCAGCTTCGCCGCGACGTCGACCCGAGCCGTCACGTCGGCGAGGCAGCGTTGCATGGCGTTGGCGCCGGCACTGGCGTCGCCGCGCATCAGCACGCCAAGCCCAGGAAACAGGATCGCCACCGGTGCCGTGCCGCACCGTTCGGTGACACGCTTCACGTCCTCACCGGGTCTCGCCACGACCGAACCCTGGCCGAGAAAGATGACGTGATCGGGATAGAGGCTGCCTCCCGACGCCATGCGGCAGCTGTCAGGATCGATCGCGACGGCATGCGCTTCGACATCCGCCGGCAGCCTGTGACCGGTGCGTCCGATGAGCGTCGTCAATGCCGCGATGTCTGGCTCCGCCACCTCGCGGGGCGGCCGCGCCAGCAACCCTGTGACGCGACGCAGCAGCGCCTCCGCGCCGGCGACGGTCTCGGCTGCGACGACCAGGCCATGGTTGGCAAGGATCAGCACATCGACCCCGGGCCGAAGGCGCTCGGCAATGCCCTGGGCAAGCGGCAGGCCCGGCCGGCGATAGGGAACATACGCCCATTCGAGGCCATCGAGGCGCTTGGCGACTTGAGCCTCGCAGTCGGCCTGCACGGCAAGCGAAATGGTATCGACGCAGTGGACATGCAGAACGACGCGCTGCGGCATCAGCGCGTGAACCGTGGTCTCGATCGAAGGACGCAGCTTGCGGGCATTGAGCGCCTCGATGGCGAAACCCTGGGGCTGATCCGCGGCCGGGTCACGCTGTTCGACAGCCCTGAGCAGCGGCGGGATCGCCACCGGGACCATGATGTCCTCGGCGAGCGCGTCCTTCAACCAGGTGCCGGAAGCCTTGATCCAGAGCGTGTCGCCGGCTTTCAGCGACGTGTTGCCGCCCGCGGCCTGGGTCAAGTGCGGGTCGCGCCCGATGCCGGCCGAAAGCGACCGCAAAGCAGCCAGTTCCTGCGCATCCGCATTGATTGCCATCGAAACTCCTTCACAAACCGGCCGCCTAGCCACGGCTTTGGATCCCCGGTAGCCGGCACAGCGAGTGACGCGGGTATCGCAGCGGCGAGTAAGTTACGTCAATAGTGATCTTATCCCACCAAATCAAGCTTGCAATCTGATCTGCGTTGAGTAAGTTGCACCAATTGCCGTGGCAAGATGGCATTTCGGGAGGGTATCCGTTGAGCGACTCCGGCCGCCAGCGTCAGATCGTCGAGCTGTTGCGGGATCGCCCCTTCGCCTCGGTGCGAGAGCTGCAGGAGCGGCTCGGCGTATCGGCTGCGACGGTGCGGCGCGATATCGACAAGATCGACGAGGCCGGCGAAGCACGCAAGGTCTATGGCGGCATCTCGGCGCTCGATGGCGCTGCGCAGGCGGGCGTCGCCTATGCCCGGCCCTACGACGAGAACCGCGATCTCGCGGTCGAAGCCAAGCGGCAGATCGCCGCTCTCGCGGCGACCATGGTGCGCGATGGCGACGCCGTCATCGTGCATGGCGGTTCGACCTGCTTCCATCTCGGCGTCAAGCTCGCTGACCGCAACATCCGGCTCTATACCAACTCGATGCCGCTCATCGCCTATTTGAGCGACCACGGCCATTGCAGCCTGACCGTTGCCGGCGGCGAACTGCATCGCGAGCCTGGCATCATCCATTCGCTCACCCAGACGGTGCCTTTCTACGCATCGAAGTTGTTTCTTGGTGCGCAGGGCATCGGCCCGGAGGGCGTGCTGGAATCGCATCCGCTGCTGGTCCGCTCCATCGCCGAGCTCAGCCTATGCGCCGACCAGATCGTGGTGCTGGCCGACAGCCGCAAACTGTCGATCCATGCGCGCAACGTCGCGCTGCCCTTGTCGCGCATCGGCACGCTGGTGACCGATGACGGCCTTTCCGATGCCGACGCACGCATGCTCGAAAACGCCGGCGTCATGGTGCGGATCGCCTCTGCCTCGGGAGCCGTCCAGTGAAGGTGGCTGTCCTCGACTTCGGCAAGACCAACTCGAAGCTGTTCGTATTCGGTCAGGACGGGCAGATTCTAGGTGAGCGCCGGACCCAGCCGAACTGGACGCGCGAAGGCGGCTTCAGTGTGCTCGACGAAGCAGCGCTTCACAATTGGGCCGCGCGCGCCGTCGGCGAAGCGGTCGACGTCCATGGCATAGAGGGCTTGATGGTTTCGGGCCATGGCTGCACCTTTGCCTTGGTCGACGATGCGGCGCTGACGCATCCGATACTCGACTACGAGCAGGAGCCGCCGGCCGAGATTGCCGCGCAGATCGATCGCCGCATTCCGGATTTCGCCGAGACCTTCTCGCCGCGCCTGCCGCTCGGCTTCAACTATGGTCGCCACATGCTGTGGCTGAAGACGGTGCAACCAAGCGTATTCGCCGCCGCCAAATCGATCCTCGGTTATCCCCAATACTGGAGCTGGCGCTTTGGCGGCCGGGCGGTCTCGGAGGTGTCCTATCTCGGCTGCCACTCGCATCTGTGGGCGCCGCGCAAGCGCGATTTCTCCACGCTGGTCGACGCCGAGGGATGGCGCGGCCAGATGCCCGCCTTCGAGCGTGCCGGCGCGGTCATCGGCGAGCAGCGCTTCGGCGGGGCGACACGGCCGATCGCCATTCACAACGGTGTCCATGACAGCAATGCCGCGCTTCATGCCTATCGCCGGCAGGCGCTTGGCCCGGTCACCGTCGTCTCGACCGGCACCTGGGTCGTGGTGCTCAATCCGGACTGCCCGCTCGACGCGCTCGATCGCGACCGTGACATGCTGGTTAATGTCGATGTCGATGGCGGCCCGGTGCCGACCATCCGCTTCATGGGCGGCCGCGAATTCGCAACGATCAGCGCCGGTTGGCAGGGCGCGACCGCCCCCTCAGCCGTACAGCAGGTGATCGACGCCGGCATCATGGCGCTGCCGAGCTTCGCGCCAGGTGGACCGATGCCTGGCCATCGCGGCGAACTGGTCGGGCGCGCACCCACCGCGGAGGAGCGCGCGGCCGTGGCGCTGCTCTACGTCGCGCTGATGGTCGATCTGTGTCTCGACCTGATCCATTCGAACGACACGGTGATCGTCGATGGCGGGCTGAACAGTGGCGGCCTGCTTGCCAGCCTGCTGGCGCAGCTGCGTCCCGGCCAGGCCTTCATGCAGGGCGCCACGCTGGAGGGCAGCGCCACCGGGGCGGCGGCTCTGGCCTTCGAGAGTGTTGGACGCGAATTTGCCGCCGAGGCGCCGGAGCCGGTACGCGCCTCGAGCTTCACCGGGCTTGCCTTCTATCGCGATAGCTGGCGCGGTCTCGCCGCCGACCGAGGCGTCGCTGATGCCGCAGCGGGAGGCGCGCGATGACCGCCGCTGCCCGGATCGAAACCGTGCGCCAGCCGGTGCTGAAGATGCGGCACATCTCCAAGACGTTCGGCCCGATTCGCGCCTTGCAGGACGTATCGCTGACCGTCCATGCCGGTGAACTGCACGCGCTGATGGGCGAAAACGGCGCCGGCAAGTCGACGCTGATGAAGGTGCTGTCCGGCGCCTATCGGCCTGATGCCGGCGGCGAGATTCTGATCAACGGCACACCGGTCGCCACCGGCGACCCGATCAAGGCACGCGCCAACGGCATTGCCGTCATTTACCAGGAGCTGTCGCTGGCGCCCAACCTGACGGTCGCGCAGAACATCTTCCTCGGCAACGAGCCGAGACGGTTCGGCATCGTCGACCGCGACCAGTGCAATCGCCGCGCCAAGGTGATCATCGCACGGCTCGGCGTTTCCTTCTCGGCGCGCGCCTCGGTCTCCAGCCTGTCGCTTGGCGAACGCCAGATGGTCGAAATCGCCCGCGCGTTGTCGACCAGCGCGCGCATCATCGTCATGGACGAGCCGACCACCTCGCTGACCTCGCGCGAGACCGACAGGCTGTTCGAGGTGATTGCGACGCTGAAGGCGCAGGGCATCGCCATCATCTACATCAGCCACCGCATGGAGGAGGTCTACCAGCTTGCCGACCGCGTCAGCGTGCTGCGCGACAGCGGCTATGTCGGCACGCTCGAACGCGCCGATCTGAACGCCTCGCGCCTCGTCTCGATGATGGTTGGCCGTGACCTGTCCGCCTTCTACAAGAAGGATCACCGCCCGCCGGACAGCAAGCGCGCGATCGCACTGTCGGTGCGCGACATGTCGGACGGCAATCTCCTGAAAGGCTGCTCCTTTGACCTGCACAAGGGCGAAGTCTTGGCGCTGGCGGGCCTGGTCGGCTCCGGCCGCACCGAACTCGCGCGGCTGATCTTCGGCGCCGACAGGCACACATCAGGCACGCTGGAACTCGACGGCAATCCGATAGCCATCGGCTCGCCGCGGGAGGCGCTGGATGCCGGCATCGCCTATCTTACCGAAGACCGCAAGGAACTCGGCCTGTTCCTCGACATGTCGATTTCCGACAATATCAGCATGGGCGTGCTCGCCAGGGACGCGCAGACCGGCGGCCTGCGCGACTTCGCCACGGCCGAAAGGCGCGCTGCCAAGGCCGTTTCCGACCTCTCCATCCGCAGCAGGTCGGTGCAGGCCAATGCCGGCTCGCTGTCGGGCGGCAACCAGCAGAAGGTGCTGCTCGCCCGCCTGCTCGAAACCGAGCCGCGGGTCCTCATCCTCGACGAACCGACCCGCGGCGTCGATGTCGGGGCGAAGTCGGAAATCTACCGGCTGATCGATGATCTTGCCAAAAAGGGCATCGCCATCCTGATGATCTCCAGCGAACTGCCGGAGGTGATCGGCGTCGCCGACCGCGTGCTGGTGATGCGCGACGGCACTATCGCTGGCGAGGTGACCGCATCCGAAGGCCAGCCGCTCAGTCAGGAGGCAATCATGGAACTCGCAACGGGAGCGGCCAAGGGATGACCCATAAGGCAACCGGGATGAGTGCGGGTGACCAGGCGGTCGGCAGGAGCCGGCGGCTGCGTACCGCCTTCGCCGCGCTTGGCATGCTGCCGGTCCTGATCCTTTTGGCGGCCGGCTTCCAGATCATGAACCCGCGCTTCCTCACCGAGACCAACCTGTTGATCGTCACCCAGCAGTCGTCGATCAACATCGTGCTCGCGGCCGGCATGACCTTCGTCATCCTGACCGGCGGCATCGACCTGTCCGTCGGCTCCATTCTTGCCGCCTCGGCGATGGTGGCGGTGATGGTGTCGCTGGTGCCGGATTGGGGCATGCTCGGCGTGCCGGCGGCCATTCTGGTCGGCCTCGGCTTCGGCGTCATCAACGGGCTGCTCGTCGCCTACATCAAGCTGCCGCCCTTCATCGTCACGCTGGGTTCGCTGACCGCCGTGCGCGGCGTCGCCCGCCTGCTCGGCCAGGACACCACGGTGTTCAACTCGGACCTGCCGTTCGACTTCATCGGCAACGGGTCGCTGTTCGGCATCCCTTGGCTGGTCATCATCGCTCTGTCGGTCGTGGTGCTGTCCTGGCTGGTGCTCAAACGCACCGTGCTCGGCACCTGGATCTATGCCGTCGGCGGCAATGCCGAGGCTGCCCGCCTCACCGGCATCAAGGTGCCCCTGGTGCTGCTCTTCGTCTATGGCGTTTCAGGCCTTCTCGCCGGCCTTGGCGGCGCCATGTCGGCGGCCCGGCTCTACGCGGCCAACGGCCTGCAGCTTGGGCAGTCCTACGAACTCGACGCCATTGCCGCAGTCATTCTCGGCGGCACCAGCTTCGTCGGCGGAGTCGGCTCGATCTGGGGCACGCTGATCGGCGGCCTGATCATAGCGGTGCTCTCCAACGGGCTCATCCTGGCCGGCGTTTCCGACATCTGGCAGTACATCATCAAGGGATTGGTCATCATCGTGGCGGTCGCCCTCGACCGCTACAGGCTCCAAGCGGGAGCAAGAACGTGATTGACCTAGTCGCCGGCGTCAACGACCCGGTTCATGTGTAACGCACCGTGAGAGGCGCGGGGCATCAGGAGGAAAACAATGAAGACCATCGCTAAACTGCTCTGCGGCGTTGCCCTCGCGGCCGTCGCCGTCGCACCGGCCTCGGCCAAGGACCTGAACAAGGTCGGCATCTCGGTCGGCCTGCTCGGCAACCCGTTCTTCGTCGCCACCATCAAGGGCATCGAGGACGCCGCCAGGAAGATCAACCCGAACGTCGAGGTGACGTCGGTGTCGGCCGACTACGACCTCAACAAGCAGGTCTCGCAGGTCGACTCGTTCATCGCCGCCGGCGTCGACGTGATCATGCTCAACGCCGTCGACGCCAAGGCGATCGCGCCGGCGGTGAAGAAGGCGCAGGCGGCCGGCATCGTGGTTGCCGCATTCGACGTTTCGGCGCCGGGCGCCGACGTCACCGTGATGACCAACAACGTCAAGGCCGGCGAAGCGGCCTGCCAGTATCTGGTCGACCACACCGGCGGCAAGGGTGACTATGTCATACTGAACGGGCCGGCATCATCGTCGATCCTGGAGCGGGTGAAGGGCTGCAAGGACGTGCTGGCAAAACACCCGGACATCAAGATCCTCTCCGACGACCAGAATGCCGAAGGCTCGCGCGACGGCGGCCTGAAGGTGTTCCAGTCGCTGCTGACCCGCTTCGACAAGATCGACGCGGTGTTCGCCATCAACGACCCGACGGCGATCGGCGCCCAGCTTGCGGCCAAGCAGCTCAACCGCTCGGAGTTCATCTTCACCGCGGTCGACGGCGCGCCCGACATCGAGAAGGAACTCTCTTCCGGCACCTCGATGATCAAGGCCTCGGCCTCGCAGGATCCTTACGTCATGGCCGGCCAATCGCTGCAGATGGCAGCTGAAGTGCTCGCCGGCAAAAAGCCGGCCGAGGCCACGGTGCTGCTCGACCCGCAGCTGATCACGGCAGAGAACCTGAAGGACTATAAGGGCTGGACCGCGGCCCGCTAGCTAAAGCCTCCCAAGGCTGGTGGGGGGGGGGGGGGGGGCGGCCCCCCGTTTTTTTTTTTTTTTTTTTTTTTTTTTGCCAAAGGGGCCCCGAGCAGGGGGGGGGGGGGGGGGGGCGGCCGCGCGCGGGCGGGGGGGGGCGGGG
>NZ_JBVVQQ010000001.1:577051-582087 GCF_055811135.1 Mesorhizobium sp. WSM4817
CCCCCAGCTCACCCGTCAACAAAACCTCACGTAATATCCGGGCGGCCCCGCGCCCCGATACAAAACCCCCCCCCCGGGGGGGGGGGCGGGGGCCCCGCCCCCACCAATTTTTTGTTTTGAGCATCAGATTTTTCGCAAACCGGTTCCCACTTCTTGGGTCCGATGCTCTCGAGCAGCAGGAGACGATCGTGTCGCGCATTGGAATCCACTCTTTCGTCTGGTCGGCGAACTCGGCGCAAGACGACCTCGAACGGACGCTGGCCAACACCAGGGAGGCGGGCTTCGACCTGATCGAATTCTCCTATCTTGACCCTGCCAATGTCGATGTTGGCGGGCTGGCCAAGCGCATCGCCGACCTCGATCTCGGCGTGGCGATCAGCATCGGGCTGCCGCCCGACGGCGACATTTCAAGCGCCGACAAGGCGATTGCCGCGCACGGCGTCGAAGTCCTCAATGACACGATCGCGCTCACCCGCGATCTCGGCGGCCGGAAGGTCGCCGGCATCCTCAGCACCAGCCATGGATTGCAGACTGAGGCGCCGACGCGCGATCAATGGAACCGCAGTGCCGCCACGCTTGCCAAGGTCGCGGAGACCGCCAAGGCCGCCGGCGTCACGCTCAACCTCGAGATCGTCAATCGCTTCGAGAGCAATCTGCTCAACACCGCGGCGCAAGGGTTGGCCTTTATCGAGGACACCGGTTCCGACAACATTTTTCTGCATCTCGATACGTTCCATATGAACATCGAGGAGGCCGATGTCGGGTTGGCCATCCGCCACGCCGCCAAAAAGATCGGCTATGTCCACATCGGTGAGAGCCATCGCGGCTTCCTCGGCACCGGCAACATCGACTTTGCCGCGATCTTCGATGCGCTGACCGCAATCGGCTATGGCGACGACCTCAGCTTCGAATCCTTCTCGTCGGAGATCGTCGACGAGAACCTGTCGAAGAAAACCGCCATCTGGCGCAATCTGTGGACCGACAATATGGAGCTGGCCCGGCATGCGCGCCGCTTCATCGCCATCGGGCTGGAGACGGCGCAGCGCAAGGCCGAGCTTGTTGCGTCAAGCCATCAGCCTTAGCTCCGGTTGCGATCCTCAGGCCAGCTCAAAACGTTCCACGGCGCGCATGATGCCACGCAGCTCGGCCAGGCCTTTCAGGCGGCCGATCAAAGAATAGCCGGGGTTGATCCTGGTCTTGCCGATATCGTCGGCGAGCAGATGGCCATGATCGGGTCGCATGGGAATCCGCCAATCAGCGCGACCTTCCCTTCGGCGGCGCGTCTCTTCCTGCATCAAAGCGAGGATGACATGCGCCATGTCGGTGCCGCCCTCCAGATGCTCGGCTTCATGGAAGGAGCCGTCATCCTCGATGGTTACATTGCGCAGATGGACGAAATGGATCCGGTCGGCGAACTCCTTGACCATGCCGACAATGTCGTTGTCTGCGCGCGTACCGTAGGAGCCGGTGCAGAATGTCAGGCCGTTGGCCGGGCTGTCGACGGCGTTGAGGATGAAACGCGCGTCCTCGGCGGTCGAAACGATCCGTGGCAGGCCATAGAGCGAGAATGGCGGGTCGTCGGGATGGATGCACATGCGCACCCCCTCCTGCTCGGCCACCGGAATGATCTCGCGCAAAAACCAGGCAAGATTGTCGCGCAGCTCCTTCGGCCCGATCGAGTCATATTCCGCCAATGCCTCACGAAAACTATCCCGGTTGTAGCTGCGCTCGGTTGCCGGCAGGCCGGCAATGAGATTGCGCTCGATCCTGTCGATCTGCTCTTCGCTCAATTCCTTCAGTCGCGATTCCGCTTCCGCGATACGTGCCGCGCTGTAGCCGAATTCGGCATTCCTGCGCTTCAGGACGAACAGGTCGTAGGCGGCAAAATCGATCGCATCGAACCGCAGTGCGTAGCCCGTCGTTGGAAGCCGATAGGCAAGGTCGGTGCGGGTCCAGTCGACCACCGGCATGAAGTTATAGCAGATCGTCGCAATGCCGGCCTTGGCGAGCGCACGGATCGTGTCCTTGTACCAGCCGACATAGCGAAGCCGTTCCGCCGAGCCGATCTTGATCGAATTGTGGACGGGGATGCTCTCCACAACCGACCAGGTCAGCCCTTCGGCCTCGATGATCCGCTTGCGCTCCAAAATGTCCGTCAAAGGCCAGGCGCGGCCGTCATAGATATCATGCAGGGCGGATACAACGCCCGAGGCTCCGGCCTGCTTGACATGATCGAGCGTCACCGGGTCGTCAGGGCCATACCAGCGCCAGCATTGTTCCATCGAGGCTTTTCCTTTGCGATAAAACGGAACCGTATTGTTGGGCCACAATGGAAGTCAAATTAAAGGAGTTTGCGCCATGAAGGATTTCGACGGCAAGATTGCTCTGGTGACGGGGACGACCGGGATCGGCCTGGCAACCGCCAGACGTCTTGCGGCGGGCGGGGCGGCGATCATCGCCTGCGGCATCGACCGCGCGGCCAACACGGCGATGAGAGCGGAACTGGGCAGCTCCGGCGCCGAGTCGCTGGTCGTGGCCGTCGACGTCTCCGTGCCGGATCAGGTCCGCGACGCAGTCGCAGCCGGTGTTGAACGGTTCGGCGGCCTCGATATCATCGTCAATTCCGCGGCGGTCCATCCGTATGGCACCGCTGTTAGCACCGATTTCGACATCTGGAACCGGGCGATGTCCGTCAATGTCGGCTCGATCTACCTGACCGCGCATTTCGGTATTCCGGAAATGATCAGGCGAGGCGGCGGCGCCATCGTCAACGTGGCTTCGGTGCAAGGTTTCGCCTGCCAGCAGAACGTCGCCGCCTATGCCACGACCAAGGGCGCCATCCACACATTGACGCGCGCTCTGGCGCTCGACCACGCGCGCTCCGGCATTCGCGTCAATTCCGTCAGCCCGGGCTCGATCCGCACCCCGATCCTGGAAAAGGCGGCGCGCGGCGAAAACGGCACCGACGCCGATGTCGAGGCCGCCTACAGGCGCTTCGGCGAAGCGCACCCCATCGGGCGCATCGGCGAGCCGGAGGAAGTGGCGGAACTCATCGCCTTTCTGTGTTCGTCGAAAGCCGGGTTCTGCACCGGCGCGGACTACAGGATCGATGGCGGCCTGACTGCCGGCATCGGCGTGAAGTAGAACGGGAAGATCGGTCTCGGCTTTACGGGAGACGTTGTCATCGGACGATTTTCGGTCAGCCGCCACACGTAGCACCAGCGGCGGCGAACCAATAGCGCATAACATGCGCGAGCGCGAATACTGCACTTGCAGCCGGTTCAACCGTCTGATTCCCTTGGTTACGCTGGGCTGTCCTGATTCGCGCATTGTCCAAAGTCTTTGCAGCGCGCCGGGAACAAGCCTTCCACCGACCGCTGCGCTTGCGCATTCAAGGGGAGAGACGGCAAATGAACACTGCAACGAGGCCGACAATCTCGGAGATGAGGCCCAAGATATCCGTCATCGGGGTTGGCGGCGGTGGCGGCAACGCCATCAACAACATGATCGCCGAAGGCTTGCAGGGCACCGAGTTCATCGTTGCCAACACCGATGCCCAGGCGCTCACCATGTCGAAGGCAACGCGGCTGATCCAATTGGGAGCGCACGTCACGGAAGGCCTTGGTGCAGGATCTCTGCCCGAGGTCGGCCATGCCGCGGCCGTGGAATCTATCGACGAAATCATGGACCATCTTGCAGGAACGCATATGTGTTTCGTGACCGCAGGCATGGGAGGCGGAACTGGAACCGGTGCAGCACCGGTCATAGCGCAGGCCGCGCGCAACGCAGGAATACTGACCGTGGCCGTCGTCACCAAGCCGTTCGTCTTCGAAGGAAACCGCCGAATGCATGCCGCCAATGAGGGCATCGAGCGGCTGCGCGAAAGCGCCGATACCGTCATCGTCATACCGAACCAGAACCTCTTCAGGATCGCCGATGCCAAGACGACGTTCGCGGACGCTTTCGCCATGGCGGACCGCGTACTCTACGCCGGCGTCGGCTGCATCACCGATCTCATCGTCAAGGAAGGCCTGATCAATCTCGACTTTGCCGATGTGAAGTCGGTGATGCGCGATATGGGTCGCGCGATGATGGGGACCGGCGAAGCCACCGGCGAGGACCGCGCCAGGAAGGCAGCCGAAGCGGCGATCGCAAACCCGCTTCTCGACGAAGCGTCGATGATGGGCGCCAAGGGCGTCCTTGTCTCGATATCGGGCGGCACTGACATGACGCTGTTCGAGGTCGACGAAGCCGCCACGCGCATCCGCGAGGAGGTCGACGCCGATGCCGACATCATCGTCGGCGCCATTTTCGACAAGGCGCTCGCAGGAAAATTCAGGGTGTCGGTGGTCGCGACGGGATTGCGGCGGGGGCTTGAGATTCCGCTGACGGTGGGGTTGGAAAACCGTGTGAATTGAGCGACGCTCTTATGGGAGCACCACGGCAGGTTTCGACTGAAGGTCCGACGCACCGGACACCGCCGCCAGACGGTAATCGGGCGGAACGCCCAACCCTAATTGTTGCGGGATAGGCCTGCCGAGCAAGTTGTCGGTTTTGCCTGCGCGACTCTTGCTGTCGAATTGGAACGCCAGCCAGCGCTCTTGGCGCCGGCCGCGTGAACAGGGTGCGGAACAGTTCCTCAGCCCGTCGCAGGCCCTCATCTGTCAGAACCACCGACTTCGCCTTGTTTGCCGGATTGGCGATCAGTCCCTTCTGGTGCAAGCGATCCAGAGCATCCCAATCCAATCCCTTCCAGGCGCGCCTCTCTTCATGCAGCGTTAGCCAAAGCAGCCCGAGAACGGCATTGTCGATCTTGTCGGTGTCCGTCTCCATGCCAAGCAGATTAACACGGGAAGACGGCGCCTGCCGAGACCCACACCGTCGGGTAACTCGATGAGGATCAAACTGGCCGCGCCAGGCTGCAAACGCAAAACGGCCCGCGTGATGCGGGCCGTTTTGTTATTTGGTTGCGGGGACAGGATTTGAACCTGTGACCTTCAGGTTATGAGCCTGACGAGCTACCGGGCTGCTCCACC